>NZ_JBEXPB010000040.1:0-63585 GCF_040611795.1 Streptomyces sp. NPDC006529
GCCCGGCCGGGCGGGGGCCCCCCCCGCCCCCCGCCCCCCCCCCGCGCACATCCCGACCCCGGAAGGCCCCGCAGGTGACCCTGACCGACGCGCCCGCAGACCCCGCCGAGACCGACCCGAAGCCGCTGCCCCCGTACTCAGGCCCCGAACCCGTGTGCGCGAAGTGCGCCCGCCCGGAGGCACGCCTCGAGCCGAGCTGCGGATGCTGTGACTTCCAGTGGGACGAGGCCCTGGCCCCCGCCACGGAGCCCGCGCCGCGGCCCGCCACGACCGGGGACCTCGCCTACGCCATCCAGCAATGCCTGCCCTACCCGGTCCACCCCCAGGCCACCGAGCACGCCGCGCGCAAGCTGGCGGAAGCCCTGCGCGCGGAAGTCCGCACCGACCACCCCATGTGGGCCCAGCCGTCAGGTAGAGATCCCCGAAGGCGTCCGCCTCGTGTTGCTGGTCTCCGACGGAGTCTCGGGCCAGGTCGATCAGCACACGGCCGCGGCGCTGTGCCGCCGGCACGGGGTTCACCCGCAGGCCCTGGCCGATGCGCCCGTCACCGCCGCCGACGCTGACGGCGAGGGATACCGCGACGATGCCACCGTTTTCGCACTGCTGCGCTGTACTCGCTGAGGGACCCGGACCTTCGTCCTCTCAGCCGGCTCGAAGGAAGGACGGTGGGGTCAGGACGCTGTTGGGGTCGTCGAGCCAGAGGTGCTGGCCGTCGCGGTCGACGGTGAGGCCGGCCCGGTCGCGGCTGGGGCTGCCGAGGCGGGACCACCACTGGTGGGCGGTGGCGGCTTCGTCCCACAGCCTGCGTGGCCCGAACTGGTCGACTTCGAACTCCGTGCCGGTGGGTGTGTACTCGACGGTCGCCCACGAAGCCCGGTCGTCGGCGAGGATCCACAAGGTGGCTTCCCCGCTGGCGTCGTCGGCTTCCGCGGGCAGGTACCAGGCATCCGGCAGGGCTAGCCCCACGAAGAACAGCGCGGCCGCGTTCTCGGTGAACGCCCGCGGGCAGATACGGGTGCGGCCGGGAGTGCCGGCGTCGTTGTGCCGGTAGAAATCGGAGAGGTACCCGCGGTGGGGTCGCCCGGTCCGGGTCTGCATGAACGCCGGCCACCCCTTGAACCTGCCCGTGGCCCGGCCGCCGTCGACGTCCAGGACAGCGTAGGAGTGGGAGAAGAAGCTGCCGCCCCACGGGGCCACGATCCGCCCCTGGCGGATCTGCTCGACCCAGGCGTAAGGGCTCGGGGACGGTGTAGGTGGCGATCAGGCGGTCGTAGGGCGCACGCCCGGGCCACCCCAGCCCGGCATCCGCGACCGCCAGGTACGGCGCGTATCCCGCCGCGGCCAGATTCTTTCCGGCCTGCGCCACCAACCCACCATCGATGTCGACAGAGGTGACGTTCTCCGCACCCAGGCGGTGGGAGAGCCAGGCCGCGTTGTAACCGGTCCCGGTCCCGGCCTCCAGGACCCGCTGGCCGCAACGGACATCGAGCAAGGCAAGCATCTCCAGCATCACCGTCGGCATCGAACTCGACGACGTCGGCGACCGGTACGCACCCTCGGCCACCGCAAGCCCCTCGTTGACCTGGGTCGTGACCGGCACGTCGTCGTAGGCGACCTGCGCCCACCCGGCCGGGTCCTCCGAGCGGGAAAGCATCCTGTCGCCGACCTCGATCCGGTCCGGGATGAAGAGCTCCCGCGGCACCGCGCGCACCGCCTCCACCCACGCCTCGTCGAGAGAGCGGTGCGTGGATGGTCCTACAGCCGGGCTTGCGTGGTGAGGTGGCTCCGGATCCGGATGCAGAACGCGGTCAGCTATGGGTCCGGACGCAGGTGGTGGTCCCTGTGCGGAGACGATCTCCAGCCAGGTGGCCTTGCGGCGGGCGACGATGCCGGGGACCCAGGACTCGCGTTCACCGACGGTGTTTCAAAAGTCCCGTCAGGCCAGGCCCGCCTCGATGGCCCGGCGGACGGCGGCCGCCCGGTCGCGGATGTCCGCCTTGGCGAACAGGTTGTTGATGTGGGTCTTGACGGTGGCCTCGCTGATGAAGAGCTTCTCGGCGATGCCCCGGTTGGGCAGGCCCTGACCGATCAGCGCGAGCACCTCGCGCTCGCGGGGCGTGAGGTCCCCGGGCAGGGCGGGTGCCGGCTCGGGGGCCTTCGTCGCCGTGGTCCTCGCGGTGGCGAGCAGCCGGTCTTGCACCTCGCGGTCGAGCACGGACTGCCCGGCGGCGGCGGCCCGGATGGCCCGGGTGATGTCCTGGCGTCCGGCGTTCTTGGTCAGGTACCCGCGGGCTCCCGCGCCCAGCGCGCCCAGGATCGACTCGTCGTCGGCGAAGGTGGTGAGCACGACCACCGCCACCTGCGGGTACTGCTCGGTCAGTCGGCGGGTCGTCTCGATGCCGTCCATGACGGGCATCCTCAGATCCATCAGCACGACGTCCACCGGCCCGGCGGCGAGCGCCGTCAGCACCTCGGTCCCGTCCGCCGCGGCCGCGACGACCTCGATGTCCTCGGCCAGTCCGAGCACCGCGGCGAGCGGCTCCCGGACGGCTGCCTGGTCGTCGGCGACGACCACCCTCAACTTCTGCTGCATCTCGGTCCGTTCGCTCATCCGGGGATCACTGCCTCCACGTGCCAGCCGCCCCGGTCCGGCCCTTCGGTTACCGGACCCGCGGTGACGGCGCCGTCCAGCAGCGCGACGCGTTCGCGCATTCCGATCAGCCCCATTCCACTGCCGAGCCCCGCGTTCACCTCGCGGGTGCCAGGGCGGTTGCGGATGCTCAGTGTCGTCGATGCGGCGCCGAACGTCAGCTCCACCCCGACGGCGCCCCCGGGCGCGTGCCGAGCGGCGTTGGTCAGTGCCTCCTGGGCGATGCGCAGCAGGTTCTGGGTCACCCGGGCCGGGAGTTCGCGGACCGCACCGGTGACGGTGAGGGCGTCGCGGTGGCCCGACGATTCGACCATCGCGGTCAGGCTCTCCACGAGCGGCAGCGCGTCCTCGCGCAGCTCGTGCACGGTCCACTGCGCCTGCCTGAGGCTCTCCTTGACCAAGGCGTGGGCCTTGGCGTTGGCCTCCCGGACCTTCTCCAGGTCACCCGTGTCGATCAGTGCGTCGGCCAGTTCCAGCTGCATGTTGATCCCGGCCAGCGAGTGCGCCAGTACGTCGTGCACGTCCCGGGCGATCCGGCCGCGTTCGGTCAGCACGGCCGTCCGAGCCTCGGCCCGGGCGGCGCGTTCGGCCGACTCGGACGCCGCGATCACCGCCAGCACGGCCTGGCGCTGGCTGCGGTTGAGGATGCCGACCAGGACCGGTGTGCCGGCGGCGAGACCCAGTGTCCACGGCAACTGCTGGTGCCCCGGCGCCCCCAGGCCGAGGTACATGACCCCCGCGCAGAGCAGGCTGCAGAACGCCGCAAGGGCCAGGGCCCACCTGGTCTCCAGCCGGTATCCGATGTGACCGGCGAGGAAGAAGGCGAAGAGGTACCCCGTTCCGCTGCCGCTGACGCCGATCAGAGCGGCCGAGGCGATGACACCGGCGGTCAGCCACACGGGGGCGAACCGCTGGGTCGTGGCGTTCTCGGGCAGCCCCCGGGCCAGCAGCGCGGCCGTGCAGAGCGCGAAGAGGGCCGCGACGGCCAGACCCCGGCCGGTGAAGCCCATCGGCCGGATCGTCACCACTCCCACGACGATGACCGCCAGGGTCAGCGCCCACCGCACCCGCGGGTCCTGTCCGGGCACCGGACGTGGGGCCGCCCCCGGGGACGGTGCCTTCCCGGGGGGCGGAGTGCTCGTGGTCGTGGGCATGCTCAGAACGTACTGCACGGTCAGGCCGTGCGGTCGAGGACGCGTACCGGGCTCGCCACCGCGCGGGTCCGGCTCCGGATGAAGATCGTCGCCAGTCGCGTGACCACCTCGGTGAGGGCCATCAGGACGAACGCCGCCACCCACGCCTTGTCGCTGGTGATCTGGTGGGTGTGGCTGAACCGGGCGACATCGGCGGCGCCGCCGTGCTGGACCCACAGCTGGAAGCCCATCCGGGCCCCCATGCCCACGACCCACAGCACCGCCGATACCACGCCGGCCTTGATCAGGATGTGCTCACCGACGGTTCGGATCCGGGTGTAGACGCCGCCCGCGATGCCGAGCGCGGCGCCCACGCCCACCAGGGCCGCGATCAGCACCAGGTCGTTGCCCGCGGTGGGAATGGTGTCGAGGTACGAGTACGCCACGAAGGACACGATCCCCAGCGGGATCAGGAAGGACTTCAGGTCGAGCCGTCCCTCCCGGAGCTGCCGGAAGACGATCAGGAGGAGGGCGATGTCGGTGATCCACTCGGTCGTTGTCATGCCCCCAATGCTGCTGCGGAACGGCTCGCGGCACCTGGACCCAGGGGTGGAAACGAGGGTGGAGACGGGGCGGAGACGGAGGGTGGAGACCGAGGTGGAAACGGGGGCTGAGTGCCACCGCTCACTCGGTGGGCTGGTCGCCCCAGACGTAGGCGTGGGGCAGGAGGTCGGTGATCGCGACGCTGCGGACGCCGTCGGCCACCGGGAGGAGGACGCGGATGCCCGGGTGGTAGTCCAGCAGGACCTGGCGGTCCCGGCCGCACGGCGCGAGCACGCCGCGCCCCCTGTCACCGACGGCGACGATCACCGCCAGGTCGCGTGCTCCGGCGGCCCGGGCATGCCCGAGCGCGACCAGCTCGGCGCACGGTCCGCCGGTGAAGTGATAGAGGTTGATGTCACCGAACGCTCCAGTGCGACGAGTACCCCTTCGCTTCCACCAGAGAAGGCGCTGCCGCCCCGGGAAACAGGTTCTCCGCCCGGCTCATCGACGGAACTGACAATGAGACGGGCGGCCGCAAGCTCAACGAAATGTTCACCCTGAACCGCATCCTCGACGGAGACGCGTTCTACATGAAGATCACTCCCTGAGCAGCGACGGAGCCCCCGTGTCCCTCATCACCGAGTACAGCACCACCGCCCGACCCGACCGCAGGATCGTGGAGGTCTACGACGCCGACGCCTACCTCGGCGACGACGAGGCGTGTCAGCGGTCAAGGACCCAGGTAGTCGCCGGAAACGGATATCACCTCTACCTGCACAGCCTGCAACCCGACATCGAAGTACAGGTCACCATCAGGGTCTGGGACACCCCCCAGAAGCCCCCGGTAGACGCTGAGGGCACAGTCCCTGTCTCCCTGGAATCAGAGACAGGCCAACTGGTCGTCAACCAGTTCACGTTCGGGCCCGCAGGCATGATGGACCTGCCCCGACCCGGCGTCTACGACGGGCACGCGGCATGGAGCGGACGAGGTGCCACGGCCGCCTACTACGACACATGCCTCCAGCGCGCTGCCGATCAGCAGTGGGGCGCGGAGCAGATCGGAGCAGCGTGGAAACAGTGCCCGATGGCTGAGCAGTACACCCTCGACCTCTGGTTCGTAAGGGAATCCGAGCCCGAGGGCGAGGAATGGCCTTCGGGACGGCTCCCCGGGCATGGGGCCCGTGCCTTCCATCCACCGGAAGCACGGGCCCTTGTCCCAGGTCGCTTGCTCTGCCGCGTCGGCCTCCGGGCAGGCCGCCAATTCGGACCAGAACGGCTTGGCGTGCGTATCCGGGCGCCGGTGTGGACGGTCACGCATTTCCCCAGGTGCTCGCGGTGGGGACGTCTCGCGGGTCGCGGATCAGTCCCACCAGAGCACGACGAGCAAGTGACGCTTGGCCGCGTCGCGGTAGAAGTCACGCATGGCGTTGAAGTGCTCCAGCAGGTACGCCCGCAGACCGCCGGTGACAGGGCTGCCCGTCAGGCCGATCAAGGATGAGACGTCATGATCGTCGGCTGGCAGGGCTGCGAGAAGGACGGGCACGTCGATCTGGCCAAGCAGTCCGGAGACACGCGCCAGTTCAGAGACGCCCAGGCCTGTGGGGGCGGCGCCGAAGGGGGCTATGGCGTGTGGGGGAGTGTTGAGGAAGCCCAGGTCAAGAGCAGTGTCGCCGTCGGTGGCCCGCCGCAGAGCGTCAAGGTAGACCTCTTCGAGTCCGGCCACCTCGCCGACGCGTTGCAGCAGCGCTGGCACCCAGTCCAGGTCCAGTACGTCGTACGCCGGTGGATCCCAGTGGTGATCGCCGTCCGATGACGCCGCGGCGGACTGACGGCATGCGGCGAGGTACTCCTCGGGGATCCGGGCGAGCTGCTGGGTAATGGCCATGACGGCAGTATCCCTGCCGCACCTACCGGATTCGGGCCGCACGCTTGGAGGCGCCCACGGTTGTTACTGAGGTTTTCGTGTTGTCGTCGGGTGGTGACGGTTCGTGATCCCTGTGGTATGCCGGTGGGGTGAGGTATTCGCAGGGTGGGGGCCTGACCGCTGAGCGTCGGGCGTTTCGTGAGGAGATCCGGCTTCAGGCCGGGCAGCGGTTCGCGGCGGGTGAGAAGACCGCGGTGATCGCGAAGGATCTGCGAGTGAGCGTGCGGTTGGTGGAACGCCGGCGTCGTGCCTGGCGCGAGGGCGGCATGGGGGCCTGCGTTCGGCAGGTCCGGCGAACTCACCGACCATCACCGATGCCCAGTTCGCCGTGCTGGATATGCAACTCGACAAAGGCCCGGCGACGCACGGCTTCGAAGACGAACGCTGGACCCTGGTCCGGGTCCAGGTGGTGATCCGCCGTCGGCTGCGAGTGAGCCTGTCGGTGGCGACGGTGTGGCGGCCGCTGAAGCGGCCGCCGCTGGTCCTGGTAAAAGGCTCGCGGCGGCCTCTGGGGCCTGGATCGTCTTCGAGGACGAGGCCGGCTTCTCGATGACGCCGCCCAGTGCCCGCACCTGGGGCCGGCGCGGACATACCCCCGTCATCCGCGTGCGTGGCAGGTCCCGCCGCCGGACCTCGGTTGCCGCGCTGTGCTGCTACAAGGCCGGCGAGAAGAGCCGTCTCATCCACCGGCCCCGCACGCACCTACTGCTCAAGGGCGCCCGCAAGAGCTTCTCCTGGCAGGACTATCGCGACCTCCTGGTGCGGGCACACATCCAGCTCGACGGACCGATCGTGGTGGTCTGGGACAACCTCCATACCCACCTGGCCGCGGGGCTGAAGCGGTACGAGGCCGAACACAACTGGCTCACCACCGTCCGGCTTCCGCCGTACGCACCTGACCTCAATCCCGTCGAGGCTGTCTGGTCACTCGTACGCAGAGCAATGGCCAACACCGTCTTCACCACACCCGACGACCTCGACCGCAAGCTCCGCAGCGAGTTACGCAGGATCCAACTCCGGCCCCGTCTCATCGACGGCTGCCTCACCGCCACAAGACTGGCCATCAGCACACCCACCCCGCCTTCAAAGCCTCAGTAACCGGTTCCGCGCTCCAGGACAAGGTCTGGGTGCATGGCCCTGGGCAAGGAGCCCTGGGAGGTGTACGTCGTCAAGGCCGACGTCGGCACCCTCGGCAAGAGCGCGGAGGCGCCCCGGATGCCTGCTGCACCACCGACGAGTAGGCCATCGAGCCCGACCGAGGCGAAGGCCGCCGTCGGCTGCGCGTGCGGCAGCTGAGGGAGTAGCGGAGATGAGCCGACGACGCGACCGGGCGCCGCGTCGTCGACCACGCCTTACGCGTTCGGGTCCCAGGCGACGAGCCGCTCGAAGATGACCCGGTCCCCGTCGATCTTCACCGAGTCCATCGGGGTGCGTCCATAGAACCACAGGACCAGCTCACCGGCCGTGCCCTGGGCGGAGGCGTCGGCCGGGGCCTCACCCTCGCCAGCAGCCGGGAGGCGGACGGCACGGGCGCCGTCCGCCTCGACCGTGAAGCGCCAGGAACGGCCCTCGGTGGCGTGGTAGTCGACGACGGCCGGCTTGTGCGGCCAGACGCCCGACCACGCGCAGCAGGTGAACAGGAAGTCCTCGACGCCGTCCAGCGCTACTTCCGCCGGCAGCGGCTGTGCGGCGCCCACGGTGAGCTGGGCGTCATAGGTGTGCATCGCAATCTCCTGAAGCTGGTGCCGGGCGACGGCACCGCTGGTCCGCGGCGACTGCGAGGCACCCCACCACGTCCAGCACTCGGCGTCCGGGCCGACCTCCCGCAGGGTGTCCAGCAGCTCCTGCGTCGACGCGGCCAGCCAGGCCACCAACGCCCCTCGCTCCCGGGGCGCCTGCGCCTCGGCGCGCGCCGCCACGGCCTCGGCCGGCGGGGCGTCGGCCGGACCGGCCTCGACGACGGCGGCCCAGAACGGGCGGCCTGAGCCCAGGTGCCGCGCCAGGTCAAACAGCGTCCATTCTGGACAGGTCGGCACCTGCGCGTCCAGGCTGGGAGCGGCGGCGATCGCGGCGCGAAAGGCGCCCGCCCGTTCGTCGATGAGTCGCAGCAGGTCAGGGAAGTCCAGAGTGTTTTGCACGCCGGATGTCTATCACTGCGCCCCGTGCGACCGCACGCGGATTTTCGCAGCCGACGCGGCGGGCGCGCGGCACGGTCCGCGCACCTTCGGATGGCGCGGTGCCCTGCTCTCACGCACAGCATCGGTCGAAGTCGCCCGATCGGGGATTTCCGTTCGACCGACACCCCACAGGATCGGAACGGCAACAGCCGCTCAAGATTCGCTGTCGCAGGTCACCTGTGCAACTACGGGGCTGAGCGTGCCTTGTGGCAGAACGCCTGATTTCTCTCTGGCCAGCGAGTTCTGCCCGGCCTGAAGCCGGATCTCCTCACGAAACGCCCGACGGTCAGCGGTCAGGCCCCCACAGTCCGAATACCTCACCCCACCGGCGTACCGCAGGGATCACGAACCGTCACCACCCGACGACAGCACGAAAACCTCAGTAGGCGACTCCCTGTGTGAGCACGTAGGTGGCGGCTCGCGACGCTGGCGATGGACATGAGGGTTGATCTCGGTGGGGAGTCAGATCCTTTTTCGTGTGCGACGACAGGGTGAGCACGAAGAGCTGGTTCACGAGAGCGGTTCCGCGTCGGGACGTGTCCATCGTTTGGTGATGTGCGGCTCGGAGTACGGGGCCGGCCATGCTTGCAGCCGGATCTCCTCGGTGTCTTCGGGCTCGTCCTCGCAGTCGAGGTCGGGGAGGGCCGCAGCGGCGAGGTCGCGTCTGGAAGCCCGGATGCGGGTCCAGCCGATGGGCATGTCGAAGCGAGCTGCGGCGTCGAAGTCGTCAGTGCAGCCGAGCACTACGAGTCGTCCCGAGGGCAGGTTGAGGCTTGCCTCGACGACGTGGTCGAAGTCGTCGCTGTCATCGCTGGGCTGGTCTGTGAGGAGATGGACGGCGACTGCCACGGTGAAGTTGACGTCCGTGCCGATCGCCAGACCGCCTTCAGTGACTCCGAGCCCGTCCAACACTGTCTGCTCAGTCCACACATCGCTGAAGTCGGCGTCGGAGTCCTCGCCCAGGATGTGGATCTGGAAGTAGTCCGCGAAGAGCTCAAGGTTGGTCGCCACGGAGGCATCATCCCTGCTGCCCGGGAACGGCAGCACGGCAGGGTGGGGCTGTCCTCGACGGGGCCGCCGACCGGGTGATCCGAACATGGATGCTGGCCCGTCCGGACAGGTTCCGGCTGATTGCTGCAGGCCACGCAGAGGTTCTGTTGCTGATCGTGGACTCGGACGGCCTGCTGGTGGAACGCCGGACGTGGCAAAGCCGCTGCACCTCGCAGGTGGCCCAGTGGTCGCCAACGAACTAGAAGTGGCTGGTCACCAGTTCGTCTCTCCCGCGACATACTTGGGCCGTCTTGCGAAGAATGTCCCGCTCGGTGGCGAGCTTGCGCTCACTGGCCTCGAGTTCCGCCGCCCGGGCCTCCGCCGGACCCGCTCGTCCGGATCGGCGGGTGCTACCGCCGCCCGGTGGGTGGCGGACGGTTTCGTACGCGCGGCGGTGACGCCACGGCGTTCGTGGTCCCACAGCCCCCTCCCGCAGAGTTGCCCGGTTGATGCCCAGGTCAGCGGCGATGCTCCTGTACGTCGCCCCGGGTGTGGACTCGTACAGGGCCACAGGGTCGGCCTTGAATTCGTCCGAGTAGTCCCTTAGCGCCGTCGCCGGTCTTCTCGCTTCCTCCGGATCAAGCAGATCCAGTATCAGCGTCTTTACCACTCAGGGGCAGGCCCCGCCCTACACGCGTGCCCGGGCCGGGGGCGGGCGTCTGCGCTGATCGCATAGTCAGTTGATCCAACCCCGGGGCGACAAGGTAAAAAGGAGATCATGCACTGCTCCGGCCATGTCTTCGGTCGGAAAAAGATCCCTGGGGGGACCACATCATGCGCACCCATGCGCTCGGTAGAGCGCTCATGTCCCTGTTCGCCGCCTTGGCCCTGACCGCTCTGGTCCCGGTGGCCACTGCGTCCGCCGCGGACCCCACCGACTGCGTCCGCTACAGGACCAGCGATTCCAAGTTCCTTGCCGTCGGAGAGCGCCTCGACTCGGGCACGAGCCTCGTCCCTACGCCGGGCAAGCCCGAGCTCGTCATGCAGCCCGACGGCAACCTCGTCATCTACGCCGTCGGCAACATCAGGCCCGACCTGCCATTGTGGAACAGCGGCACGTACGGCTACTGGGGAGCGTACGCCCTCATGCAGGAGGACGGCAACTTCGTCATCTACAAGAAGGACGGCGGTCCCGGCAAAGGCGGCGCTGTCTGGGCCAGCGGCACCTACGGCACCCGGACCGACACGACCCCCCGGGCCTGGTTCGTCGACTGGGGCGAGCTTGAGGTGATCGGCCGCAGCGATGCCGTTCCGTCCTGGCGCACCGCGACGATCAACCAGAGCGCAATGATTTGCCCGGACGCACCGGACCGCATCACCGGGTTCTGGTACCGAGGCAACTGGGCCGAGTCCGCTTCCGTGTGGCTCGTGCTCCAGCATGACAACAACCTCGTCATGTACCGCAAGCGGGATGGCCAGGCGATCTGGAACAGCGGTACCTACGGCCCTGCGGGCGGCTACAACGGCTCCGTCCTCCTGCAAATGGAACGGACGGGTAATCTGAACGTTCGCGAGTTCGGCCCGAACTTCACCATCCGCTGGCACACCGGCACGGCCGGAAGCGACGGCGCCTACGCCCTGCTCCAGGACGACGGCAACTTCGTCGTCTACAAGAAGGACGGTGGCCCCGGTAAGGGCGGGGCCCTCTGGGCCTCGGGTACCTACAACAAGATCTGACGGCTGCCTGAGGGTCCTGTGCTGCGGGCGCTTTCGCAGCACAGGACACCCCCCAGAGGGTCTTCTCCCGCCCCGAAGAGTTGTGAATGGGTGTGCAGATGGCATCAAGTGGGCGTCAGAGCGCCACCTGAGCGGGGCTGCCGACTGGCGCTCCCCGGCCTTGACCTCGGAGCTGTCAGTGCACGCCCGCACCTTCAGTTTGGGTCGCGGTATGTTCGTGGACCATGTCCTGCAGGATGGTCGACCATGATCCGGCGATCTGCGCGTGGTGCCCGCGGGCCAGATCGACCGAGCCGTCCGTGAACACGAGGGTGACACCACCGAACACGTTCTCGGTCCGGTGTCCGGCCGAGCCGTGGTGGTTGGACACGACGGCAGCCCCCACCCATTCGCGCTCCGCATGGAGATCGTCGGCCTCATAGAGCACGAAGGTGCGTCGTGGTGGCGCCCGAGATCGCTGTAGGTGGCGGCGAGGTTGGCGCGGGCGCTAAGGGTCTCGGGGTGGTCCGGCCCAACTAGTACTGCAACGGTCTTTTTCGTGATGGTTTGTTGGCTTCGGGTGGTGTGTGGCCGCGTCATTTGTAGTGGTTGACGCGGGCTTGGAACTGTCGTCGCCGCCGCCAGTGTGACCAGTGCAGGACGTGGCTGATGGGTGCTGGGCGGCGGTCGACGAGGCGGGTGATCAGGCGTCGGAGTTCGGGGAGGGTGAGGGGGATGAGCTGGGAGGATCCGTTTCTGCTTTCCCGGTGTCGGGTTCGCGGGCCCGCAGGACGGTGAGGCAAGCGTGGGCCGCCATCGCCAGGGTCATGTGGCGGTGCCAGCCGTCGTAGCGGCGGACCTGGTAGTCGTCCAGGCCGCATTCCTGCTTCGCGGTCTGGAAGCACTCCTCGACCGCCCACCGGCTTCCCGCGACGCGGATCAACTCGTCCAGGGTGGTCTCGGCCGGGCAGTAGGCGATGTAGTAGGAGATCTCCTCGGGCCTGCGGACGCTTCGGCGGGCGATCACCCAGTGCCGGCGGTCCTCGCGATGCCAGGGCCTCACCTCGACCCTCGCCCAGTCGTAGACCCGCGGGCCGTGGGCACCGTTGCCGCAGGAACGGCGCTTCCACTTCTGCCGGGGCAGCCCGGGAAACAGGTCGTGAACGGGATGGTCCATGGCCCAGCGGGAGACGACGGTGTCATGGCGGGTGGTGGCCATGACGTGGAAGACATCAGCCCGTTCGAGCTCGGTGCGCCAGCCCTTGGAGAAACCGTAGGCGGCATCCGCGGTCACCCACCGGAACGGAATCCTCTCCGCGCTCGCCCGGCGGACCATGGCCTTGGCTATCACCACCTTCGTCTCGAAGGCGACCGTGTCGTCGATGCCAGCAGCCCGGCACCGTTCGCGGTCATCCGTCCATGACATGGGCAGATAGCGGCGGCGGTCGATCAGGGTGCGGCCACGTTCGCCGGCATAGGCGAGGAACACCCCGCCCGTCCGGCCGGCGGTTCCCGAGTACTGGCGCTGGACCCCGGCCGAGCGGACACCTTTCTTCAGGAACCCCGTGTCATCCACGATCAGCACCGCATCCGGATCGCCGAGGTGCTCGATGACGTAGTCCCGCACGTCGTCCAGGACCTCGTCCGCGTTCCAGTCGATCCGATTCAGCAACCGGTGGATCCGGTCCGGGCCGCCATGCCCGGCCTCCTCGGCGAGCGTCCAGCCGTTCTTTCGCTCCAGCGGGGCGATCAACCCCCGCATATAGGCAAGAGCCGCCTCCCGCGGCTCTGACCTGGAAAACGGTGCACGAACCGCTCCTGCAAGGCCTTCAGTTCACCAGCCCACGACCGGGCATCAACACGTTCCCCACCCATAACCACACCAACGACCGACCTGCCCAACAGTCACGTCAAAGACCGTTGCAGTACTAGCCCGCCTTCGCCTCTGGTCGTCGCATGGTCGGCCGTTCGCGGCCCCAGGCGGCCAGCGGCTGGAGTGCGTCGTTGAGGCGTATGCCGTCCTCGGTCAGCGAGTACTCGACGCGGGGTGGCACCTCTTCGTAGGAGACGCGGTCCACGACGCCGTCCGCTTCCAGCTCACGTAGGTGAGAGGCCAGCACCTTCTCGGTGATCCCCGCAAGCAGTCGACGCAGCTCGCCGAAGCGACGGTGGGGATGCTCGTGGAGCGCCCAGAGGATCAGTACCTTCCACTTGCCGCCGATCACCTCCATCGCGGTGTCGATCCCGCAGACGTGTCCGTCTGGTGTGCCCGGCCGGTTCAGCGTCGTCATGCCCCACCCTTCTGACGTGCTCGCTCACCCCGAGGTAACCACCCACTACCAAGTGCGTACTTGATCACTTACGGGCCTGCGACCAGCTAATCGGCATGTCACAGAACATTGTTGAGAAGACTCCGTTCACGATGCTGGGCCTCGGCGCGATGGGCACCGCGCTGGCCCGCACCTGGCTTGCCGCCGGCCACCCCCTCACTATCTGGAACCGCACCCCAGCCCGCGCCGAGGCGCTCGCCACCGACGGTGCGAGGGTCGCGGACACCGCCGCTGAGGCAGTCGCAGCGAACACCCTGATCGTCCTTTGCCTTTTGGACGACACCTCGGTCGATGAGGTGCTATCTGGCACCGACCTGGCCGACAGGGACCTGGTCAACCTGACCACCAGCACTCCTGCCCAGGCTCGCGCCCGCGCCGAGTGGGCCCGCGAGCGTGGCGCCCGTTACCTGGACGGCGGGATCATGGCTGTCCCGCCAATGATCGGTGTCCCGGAGGCCGGCGGCTACGTCTTCTACAGCGGCTCGCGGGAGTTGTTCGAGCGGCACCAGGAGACCCTGAGCGTCCCGGTCGGCACTACCTACGTCGGCGAGGACGCGAGGTTCGCAGCCCTGCACGACGTGGCCCTTCTCAGCGCGATGTACGGGATGTTCGCCGGGGCCGCGCACGCCTTCGCCCTGATTCGCAAGGAGAACATCGACCCTGCGGCGCTCGCCCGGCTGCTCGCCGACTGGCTCGTCGCGATGGCCCCGTCAGTTCACCAGACCGCCGACCAGTTGCGGAGCGGTGACTACACCAAGGGCGTCGCCTCCAACCTCGCCATGCAGGTGGCTGGCACGCCGACCTTCCTGAGCACCACCGAGCAGCAGGGTGTCAGCCCGGAACTGCTCAGCCCGTACTTCGAGCTGATGCGGCGTCGCCTGGCCGAGGGCAGCGGCGAGGAGGACCTGACGGGAGTGATCGACCTTCTGGTGAACTGACCAACCACTTAACGCCACAGAAGCGACGCTCTCCGGGCGGGTGCCGTGCGTTCTGGAGCAGTGCAGCGGCCCGGCCGCGCTACGGCGAGCCGCCCGTGCCGGAGGCGCGGCTGCGGGCATTCTGGCGGCTGTTCAGCATCCCCGAGGCGGTCAGCTGAGTGCGGGCCCCGGCTGTCGTCTTCCGGGCTCCACGCCATGCCCGCCGGTCGCTCCGGCATCCATGAGACGGCCCAGCCACTTCGCCCGGCGGCTGGGCCGTCTTCACACCTCGGTTCATGAAGGTACGGTCACGCGCCGCTACGTCGAGGGCTCGGTTTCGTTGGATCCGGGCATGGAGCAGAAGCTCCTTCGTCTCCCCGGCAGCGGTTCGCGGGATTCGCGGGACTCCTTCCGTGTCCTGTATCGGACCGGATACCCCCGGTCGGCGGCCGCTCGAGCGGTAGTCCCTCGCCGATGGCCGCGCCGACCGCCGGCCCCGGCGTAGCCAGGCCGTCCTCGAAGTGCTGCTGGGACCCGTACGGGGTGCTGTTCTCGGAGGTTCGGATGTGGGCCTGCGGGCTTCCGCTGGCCTGGCTGTGCCCCCGGCCTGGCAGGGGGCGGGCTACCCATGGTTCCTGCTGCGGCACGTCATGTGATGCGTACGGCGAGGATGGCGATGTCGTCACCGGGTGGTGTGGGCCCGTAGGTGATGATCTTGTTTTCGAGGGCGGCTACGGTCTCGGCGGCAGAGGCGTGGGGCATGCGGGCCAGGAGGTCGTGTACGCCTTGTTCGCCGAGCATGGAGGTGCCTGAGCGCCGTTCGGTGACGCCGTCGGTGAAGAGCAGGAGAAGGTCGCCGGGGTGCAACTCGTCTTCGGTGGTGTGCAGTGGGGGGTTGTCGAGGACGCCGAGGAAGGTGCCTGCTGTGCCGAGCCGCTCGACGGTCCCGTCGGCCCGGCGCAGCAGTGGGTGGGGGTGGCCGGCCAAAGTCAGGCGCAGGCGCATCGGCGTGGTGCCCACGTTCAGTTCGGCATAGGCAGCTGTGCAGAAGGGGTTGGTGGAGCGGTCGGCGAGGATCGCACTGTTGACGGCTTGGAGGACTGTGTGTGGATGGGTGTGCCACTGTCCTGCGGCGCGTGCGGTGTGCCGCACGAGGCCGGTGAGTGCCGCGGCCGCCGGTCCTTTGCCGCAGACGTCCCCGATGGCCAGCGCCCATGCCGTCGCGCTGGTGGGGTAGATGTCGTAGAAGTCGCCGCCGACGAGCGTTCCCTGGTCTCCCGGGTGGTAGCAGGCGGCGATCTCCACCCCGGGTACCTCCGGCAGGTCGGCGGGCAGCAGGCTCTGCTGCAGGTAGTGGGCGACCTCGCTGTGCACGGCGAAGCGCCGGGCCTGGACGACGGCCTGGGTCGCCCGGTGGGCCAGTTCCCGCGCGAAGGGGATGTCGCGTTCGGTGAACAGGGTGGGGGCCGCGGTGGCCTGGATCAGGACCATGGCACCGATGACGGTGTCGGACCGCGTCATGGGCACGGCCAGCCAGGACGCCGCGGGCGTGAGCTCGCGCAGAGCGGCCCGGTGCTGCGGACTGCGGGCGAGACGGTCGAGCTCGCGGGCGACGTCGGTGATCAGCTCATGCCGGCCGGTGCGGATGACCGCGCCGACCCCGCCTTCGGCATCGGGCTGCGGGGGGAACCGCTCGAGCATGGCGCGCAGTGCCTGCTGTTGCTCGGGGTCCCGGTGGCTCAGGGCGGCAAGCTCGGGACGGCCGCTCGGGCCGATGGTGTGGATGAGGCATCCGTCGGCAATCCGCGGGACGACCGCGGCCGCGATGCTGTCGAAGGTGGCGCCGAGCTCGAAGTCGAGGGATGTGGTCAGGACGGCGCTGACCTCGGCGAGGGCTTCGAGTTGAGCCTGCTTGTAGGCGGCTTCCTGCTGCAGTCGGGCGCGTTCGATGGCCTGCGCACACTGCCCGACAAGGGCGGTGAGGAAGCCGCGTTCGGAGTCGGAGAAGTCATGGCTTACGTCGAAGTGGAAACTGACCGCGCCGAATAGCCGGCCCTCCACCGTGAGAGGCAGGACCGCGGTCGAGTGGTACCGCTCGGTGAAGAAGGCGGCGGCCTGGGGAAACGCCTCGGTCCGCGCGGCCGGGTCGGTGAAGAAGAGGGCCCGGCCGGATCTGGCGGTGTACGCCATCGGGTACGGCGCGGTGACATTGAAAGGGGCCGGGGCCGGAAGCGACTGTTCCGCGTCGTGGATGTGCCGCACGGTGTACTGATCGCTGCCCGGCTCGCTGAGGACCGCAGCCCCCACCGTCGCCCCGACCGCAGGCATGATCTGCCCAGTAAGGATCCGCATGACGCCGTCGAGCGTGCCGGCCGTGGCCAGAGCACCGGTGAGCTGCGCCAGCAGCTCCGCCCTCAGCACACGCTCACTGTTGTCGCGCAGCACCCACACAAGCCGATCCGGCCCCAGGCGAGTGGCCTGATACTCGTAGTCAGCCGCCCGATAGGTGCTGGCCTCGGTCCAGCGAAATGCCCCCTGCTCCGCCCTCCCGGTGTCCAGGACGCGCATACACGCCGCAAAGGACCCGTTATGCATGATCTGGGGCCACAGCTCGCTGCACAGACCTCCCAAAGGTGCGATCCCGCCCGGCTGGCCTGCCCGGGCCGCCGCATTCATGTACTCCAGACGCATATCCACTGCCCTGCCAGCGGCATCCCGCACCGCAACGGACACCGTCACCGCATCGGGAAGGCACTCAAACACTTGGTCCAACCCCACCCTGGGCAGCGTGTCGGCCGCCCGGGCCGGCACCGCGCGCGAGGAAGCGGCACTGCGCGCTCTGTGTCCTGGTCCTGACGTGGCCATCGCTCCGTACCCCACTCGTCCGCGCCGCAGAACAGCGGATACGTGCCGATTCCGGCTCCACCGAAGCAACTGTTGTCGCATGGCAAGTGTTACACGCGGGCCACGCACTCGAAGAGAAGGGGGCAGGGCTTAACTCTGCGTTTACATGAAGCAGCCCTGCCCTTTGCCGAACCCACGCCGAGACCCCGCGGCGTCCAGACCGAGCATCGCTCATCGGCGCCGGTCATCCGACACAACTGGGCTCTCTCCCCGGCCGTGGCCCGCACGGCGGGCAGAAGGTGGTGCAGGAGCCGCTACGTCGGGCCCGAGTGATAGTCGGCGCGGCAGGCCGCCTCCCTGCGTAAGCGTGCTCTACCAGCGGATAGGTGAAAGGCCATGCCATCTGGGTGAATCCTGCTCGGGCTGTGCACGCGCCTGCGTTCAGGCGACGTAAAACTCACCGGCAGGGGCCGTTGATCATCACCGGACGGTGAGTCCGCCCGGCCCGGTCCGCAACCTTGTGGCTGGTAGACAGCCGGAGCCGGAGGGAGAGCGCTGTGGCGGGGAATGGAAATCCGACCGTCAGAAGGCGTCGGCTGGGGTCGGAGCTGCGCCGGCTCCGCCTGGCCAGTGGCCTGACCAGTAGGGAGGTGGCCGACCGCCTGTTGATCTCCCAGCCCAAGATCAGTCACCTGGAGAACGGCCGCCGGGCCATCAAGCCCCGTGATGTGCGGGATTTGTGCGGCATCTACGGAGTGACAGACCCGCAGGTCGTCGACTCGTTGATGCAGATGGCCACGGAGTCGGATCGGCAGGGCTGGTGGGTTGCCTGCGGCGACATCCCGTACGCCGTCTACATCGGCCTGGAGACGGCAGCCTCCGCGATCCACTCCTACGAGCCCCAGGTGATTCCCGGCCTGCTGCAGACACCTGCCTACGCACAAGCCGTCATCGAGGAAACGATCCCTCTGGCCACTCCGGGACAGATCGCCGTGCGCCATGAGGTCCGGCTGCGCCGCCAGTGCCGGGCCCACCATCCGGCTCGGCCTTTGCGCTTATGGGCCGTGCTGGACGAGTCCGCACTGCGCCGCATGGCCGGCAGCCCCGAGATCATGCGCGAACAGCTCGAATACCTCAACCGCCTCTCCATGCAGCCGCACATCACCGTGCAGGTCCTGCCGCACGAGGCGGGAGCCCACCCGGGCGTCTCGGGACAGTTCTCCATCCTCCGCTTCCCGGACAGCGCGGCGGGGGCGGTCTATCTGGAGCGGTTCACCAGCGACCTCTATCTGGAGAAACGGTCCGACGTACAGCACTACAGCGTCATGTATGACCACCTCCAGGCCAAGGCACTGTCCCCGGAGAACACCCGCCACTTCATCGCCCGCACCGCACAGGAGCTGCTGACCGCCATGTAGGTGCTGGCAGGGCCAAGGGCAGCCCGGGCAGGCCGCCACCCTGCCAACCCGACCGGGGCCGCGCTGGCAGGGTGGCGGCTTGCCCGGGCCGACGTGCGAAGGAGGACCCGGGCGGGCTCCAATGGCCAGCCTGTCAGGACAGCGCGCGCGGACACGAGGGCCACGCTGTCCCGGGGTGCGGGTTTGGACGTGTCCTCGTCCTCCGTGGGGGCGGGTTACCCCGTCGGCTCCTGGGGCTTGGCGTTGCCGGGGCCTGCTGGAGGCCGCTCGCCTTCCGCGCTCGTGTCCTTCTCGGCGCCGTCGTGCTGGGCTTGTTTGGCCTTGGTGTCCGGGAGGTCGGGGGCACCTGGGCCGAAGGGCGGCAGGTCAGGGGTGACGGCGGCACGCTTCTGCGGCACGCGATCCGGAAGCTCGGGCTCCGACGGGGCACTTTGCATGACGGGCTCCTTGCACGCGGGGTCGGATGGACGAACAGCAGGACGACAGTGAGAAACTGCCTGCCGCCCTTCATATGCCGCTTGCCCCGCCCGCAGTATCTGACGCAAAGGGACTGGGATGCCGCTGCCGACCGACCCAGCCCACGGCTGCGCCGCGTTTTGGGCCGTCGCTGTCTGGGGGCTTGGACGGTTCAGGGGCAGGGGGCCGGTGCGGCGGGGCTTCTGGTGCTTGGGGCGTTGGGGCGGCTCCGGCCGAGCCCGCTGGAGAAGTGCAGCAGCGCGGCCTCGGCGGCACCGTCCGTCCCGTCCTGGTCCTCACCGTCATTACGAAGTCGCACTGGAGTACTCCGGGACATTGGTGACACGCGTGCTGGGTGCTTGAAATGGGTGAGGGCCTTCTGGCTCGCTGGCCGTCACCGCTCGGCTTGCTCAGGGCCGAGACCGAGGGTAACGCCACGAACGTCGAGGTGATCACCCCGTGGCTCGCGCCCGTGCCTCGTGCCTCGTGCCTCGTGCCGCGGGGCGCGGCGGCGGCCCGGCCGGGCGCCACGTGCTGCCGCCCGGGCGAATTGCGCCGGACACCGCGTGCCGTGCGGCCCTTTCCCTTCTGCGGCCCGTCGGGCGGGCGTAGCGTCGCCAGGCGGTGGGCGAGGCTGCCCCGGAGAGAGGGGGAAGGCGGATGGAAGTGCACGAGGGACTCCTGCGCACCGGCTCTGGGGTGCGCAGCCGCACTGTGCTGTCCGCGACGGGCCTGTGCAAGGGCTTTCGGGGCAGGCCCGTGCTGGACGGCGTCGGCCTGGCGGTGCCCGGAGGCTGCATCGCAGGGATCACGGGCGAGAACGGCAGCGGGAAGACCACCTTGCTGCGGCTGTTGCTGGGGGAGTTGAAGCCCGACTCGGGCCAGGTCGTCTTCAACGGCTCGTACGGGCACTGTCCGCAGGTCCCGGTCCTCAACCCGTCGCTCACGGTCGAGCAGCACCTGGTCCTATTCCGCACGGCCTACGGCCTGGCGAGTACGGAACGGGCGCAAGGGCTTCTCGACCGGCTTCGCTTCGCCTCCTGCCTCGCCCAGGAAGCCGGCACGCTGAGCGGGGGGACCCAGCAGAAGCTGAACCTGACTCTGGCGCTGATGCACGACCCGGACGTCCTGCTCCTGGACGAGCCGTACCAGGGTTTCGACCACGCGACGTACCAGGTGTTCTGGGAACTGGCGGCAGAACTGCGGGGCCGCGGCAAGACGGTGCTGGTGGTGACGCACTTCGTTCCCGACAGCACCCCGTTCGACATGCTGCTCAGCCTTTCCGGAGGCCGGCTCGTGGCGACCGGGGGATCCAGGTGAGTACGACCGAGGCGCCCGTCGTGGTGGCCGGACGCATGGCCTGCCTCGAATACGCGCGCAACCGGCTGGCCATCGTGCTCGTCCTGGGGTTCGTCCCGCTGTGGCTCGTCCTGGAGAAGGTCACCTTTCTGTCCTACCCGGTGACGTTCACGCCCGGCCCCCCGGGCGCCGCCCCCGTCGTGGTGCCGGGCAACTCCTTCAGCCTCGTCTACGCCGCCGCGAATGCCATCACCTTGATCATCGGCTTCCTCGCGTTCACGGCCACCTTCCGCGGCCGGGGCTTCGACCGACGTCTGGTGCGGGCCGGCTTCAGCGCGCCGTCGTTGTTCGCCGGGCGCCTCGCGGCCATCGCCGTGGCCTCCGCGGCGACCGCCTGCTACACCCTGGCCGTCATCCTCGCCCTCATCGATGTGCGCAGGCCCCACCTCGTCGGCCTCGCCCTGCTGCTGGCCGCGCTGACCTACGCCAGCCTGGGAACCGCGTTGGCCGCGGTCCTGCCGGGCGAACTCGAGGGCATGTTCGTCATCATCATGATCAGCCTCCTCGACAGCGGCCTGCAGAACCCGATGCTCAACCCCCACGCGGATGAGGCCCGCTTCGAACTCCTGCCGACCTACGGGGCGGTTCACGCCGCTTCCAGCGCCGCCTTCAGCGGCGCGGACACAACCCACCACCTCATGGTGCAGATCACCTGGTACCTCCTCCTGACCCTCACGAGCCTGTCCTGCTTCCGCGCCGGAACCCGAGGAGCACCACGCCGTGGCTGAACGTTCCCCCCTTACCAGGAGCGGCCGATTCGCACTCCGGGACCACATCCTCGGCCTGGACCCCGAGCGAGACCACCTGGAGATCTACCGCATCAGCGCAGGCCTGGAGTTCCCCTTCGACTACCTGCGCGGCATGGAACTCGCGCTCCTGCGCACCTTCGCCATCCCCTCCATCGCCACCCTGCTCGACGCCACCGGCGAATTCGCCTGCGCCGGCCAACGCCGCTACGACGACACCTTCCTCCTCATGGGCGCCCTCGTACGCTTCGGCTGCGATTCCCCGGAAGGCCGCACCGCGCTGCGCACCATCAACCGGGCCCACAGCTGGTACCGCATCAGCAACGACGACATGCTCTACACCCTGGCGGCGTTCGTCCTCGAACCCGCCCGCTGGATCGACCGCTACGGATGGCGCCCGCTGACCCGCCACGAACGCCTCGCGGCCTTCCGCCTCTACCGCAACATCGGACGCCGGCTGGCGATCAAGGACCTGCCGGACAGCTACGAGGAACTGGCCGGGTTCTACGACCAGTACGAGTACGCCCACCAGCGGCCCACACCGGCGGGTCATCGGGTCGCCGAAGCGGCTCTGGGCGTCATGGCGTCCTGGTTTCCCGCCCCCGTGCGCCGGGCAGCCAGGATGACTGCCTTGGCAGCCCTTCCTCCGCCGGTCCCCACGGCACTCGGCTGCCTAGCCCCTCCAGCGGTTCTCGTTCACGCCACCGCCTTCGTCCTGCGGGTCAGAGCCTGGTGGCTGCGCCACCTGTGCTCTCCCCGTACCGTGTCTCTCTTCCACGTGCTGCCGCGCGTGCGCACCTACACCCTCGACGCCCCGGGCACCGTCATGGAGCGGTTCGGCATCGCCGCACCCGCCCGCACGGACCATCCGGGCATGGCCCACTGCCCCGGGCGCGCCGGTCGAGGTTGAGCACGGGCCTGCGGCAGTCCTGCTCCCGGATGCGGCTGCGTCCGCCGGAGTGAGGGGGTGCGGCCGCCGTGGGCTCAGGTCGCTGCGGCCATCGCGGGGGCATGCCGGCCGGCGAAGCGTCCGGCGAGTCGTTCGGCGAGGGCCGAGGAGCCGATGGCAGCCTTCTGTACCGGCCGCAGGCTCACTCTGCGGGTGAACACGTCGAAGTTCCGCCTCTCCACCTCGCGGAGCAGGGTCCGGTAGATCGAGTGCACCGCCCGAACGGCGGGTCGGCTCGACCGGGGCAGTGCCTGCTCCTGCAGCTCCGCCACCGCCAGGAGCTCACGCGCCCGCCCCACCTGCTTGGCCACCAGTGCCCGCATCTGCGGTGTCACCTGCGTCCCCGACAGGTCCCGGCGGCTCACCCCGAACGCGGACAGGTCCTCCTGCGGAAGGTAGACGCGGCCAAGTCCGTAGTCCTCGCGGACATCGCGCACGATGTTAGTGAGCTGCATCGCCTCGCTCATGGCGTCTCCGCCCCGGCCCGCCAGCACAGGGTCCAGGGGTTCCAGGACGGGGAGCATCTGCCGTCCGAACGAGAGCGAGGCACGCTCGATGAACCCCCGCAGATCGGCGTACGTGGCGTACTGCGTCACCTGCAGGTCCATCTCCTGAGAAGCGAGGTAGTCGCGCACATGGCAGACGGGGATGTCCCACCGCTCGACAGTGCGCAGCAGCGCGTGCAGGACGGGATGAGTGCTGTCGCCACTGCTCAAGGCAGCTTCCACGGCCCTGCACCAGGCCCCGAGCCGGGCGGCCCTGACCGCGGGGGAGTGCACGGTGGTGTCGACGATCTCGTCGGTGTAGCGGGCGAATCCGTACAGGGCCCAGGTGAAGGGCCGCTTCCGCGCCGGCAGGAGGGCGGAGGCCAGATAGAACTCCAGGCCCTCCGCGCCGATCAGTACCCGCCGGCAGTAGGCGAACGCCTCACGCGTCCGCTCGGCCCGGCCGCAACCGGCATCGCCCGCGGCCTCCCACACCTCCATCGGCAACCCCTGTCCCTTGGTGCCCAAAACCGTACACAAAGGGCAGACATTGGGGGTGTGGGCAGGGGCGGGTCCCGGATGAGCCGCCCGGTTGGCCCTGCGGGCGGCTCAACTCCCGGGCGGCTACGACACCGGCTCAGACGTCGCGCAGGGCCGCGACGTCCGGGCTGCGCAGCAAGTCCGCGAAGACGCAGAACTCGTCCGCAGCGCAGTCGGGTGACTTGGAAATGAGCTTGCCCAGACTTAGTTCCCTCAGGTCTACGAGGGGGACGCAGACCCCATGAGCCGTCGGCCGGCTGCTCGGGACGCAGGGGGCCAGGGGTTCGGCGGCCGCGGTCGTGACCAGCCCGGTGAGGGCGATCAGGGTGCCGGCGGCGAGAAACGCGCCGCGGATGGTCATGCGCATGGACGCTCCAGGCTCATCTTGTCGAGGAACTGCTCACCACCGAGCCAAAGCGGAGCCGGGGGACCGGGCACGTCGGACTGGGCCTTGTGGCGCAATGCCCGTCGGCGGGCGGGGGTGTCACGTGCCCTGCTTGAGGACGGCGTTCATGACGGCTTTGGCGATGGGTGCGGCGAGCCGGCCGCCGCCGATCCCGGATTCGGGGATGTTCATGTCCTTGGGGTCGACGAAGACGGCGACCGCGATGGGGGAGGTGCCGTCATTCTGCTTCGCGTAGGAGACGAACCAGGCGTAGGGGCGTTCATCGCGGACGTCGACGCCGTGCTCGGCGGTTCCCGGTTTCCCGCCGACCGTCACTCCCGGCATCCGCACCCGGTCGGCGGTGCCCTCGCGGACAGTGTGATCCATCAGGTCCTGCACCTTTCGGGCGGTATCCACGGAGACGGCCTGGCCGTGGGCCTCGGGTTCGGACCGCTCCAGTACCGACAGGCCGGGCCCGTTGATCTGCTCGACCAGGTAGGGCTTCATCGCTTTGCCGTCGTTGGCGATGGCCGCCGTGACCATGGCCATCTGCAGCGGGGTGCTGGTCAGGCTTCCCTGGCCTATGCCGGTCAGGGCTGTCTGGGGCCTGTCGAGCCGCTCGGGGTAGGAGCTGGCGGAGGCGCGGACCGGTATGAAGTGCTCCTGGTTGAAACCGAACTTCTCGGCGGTCTCGCGCATCTTGTCGACGCCGGTCCTCAGCGCCGCGTCCAGGAAGACGTTGTTGCAGGACCACTGCATGGCCGTCTTCATCGAGACCTTGTCGCACTGGGCGTCGGGTACCACGTTGCCGATCGTTCTGTTGCTCTGCGGCAGCCGGTAGCGGGCGGGGAGGCCCGAGGGGGCGTTGATGTCGGTGACCGTGCCGTGTTCGAGGGCCGCGGCCGCGGTGAGGATCTTGAAGGTGGATCCGGACGGGTATGCCTCGCGGATCGCCCGGTTGCTCAAGGGCTTGTTCCCGTCCTTGTCGAGCCGGGTGAACGCCCTGCCCTCCTCGGCCGAGTTTCCGGTGAAGACGGACGGGTCGTAGGACGGGGTGCTGGCCATGGCGAGGATCTTCCCGCTGCGGGGGTCGAGGGCGACGACCGCGCCCTTCGCGCCGAGGTCGGTGAGCCCCTGGTAGGCGGCTTTCTGCGTGTCGGGGTCGATGGTGGTGACGATGTCGCCGCCTGCGGCCTTCTTCCCGATCAGGGCGTCGAAGACGTTGCCGTGCAGGCGCGGGTCGGAGCCGGCGAGGACGCCGCGGTGGACGCCCTCCAGCATGGTGGCGCCCTGGGCCTGGGAGAGGTAGCCGGTCACCGGCGCATACATCGGCCCGTCGGTGTAGACGCGCTTGTACAGCAGGTCGGAGCCGGGGGTCGGTAGGGAGCCGGTGATGGGTCGTCCGCCGACGATGATGTCCCCGCGCGGGCGGCCGAACGCCTCGATCAGGTTCCTGCGGTTGTTCGGGTCCTTGGCCAGGCTCTCGCCGGAGGCGGCCTGGATCCAGGTCGCCCGGCCGAGCACGGCGAAGAACAGCACCCCGAAGAAGACTGCTGTGTGCCGGAGGGTCTTGTTCATGTCCACTTTCACAGAAGGGCCACCGCGTGGGTGGGGGTGGGAGGCCGGTATAGGTCAGGAAGGGTCGTGCGGAAGGGTCTCCAGAAGGTGGCGCACGACGGGTACCGCGGACGATCCGCCGGTGATGCCGCCTTCGACGACGACGGCGACGGCGACGTTGCCGCGGGTGGCGACGACCCAGCCGTTGTTCGGGGCGCTCTCGCTGACCTCGGCGGTGCCCGTCTTCGCCCCGACGTTCCCGGGCAGGCCGGCCAGGCCGCGGGCGGTGCCGTCGGTGACCGTGGCACGCATCAGGGCGCGCAGCTGGGTGACCACCTCGGCGGGCAGCGCGGTGGTGGTGGTCCTGTCCTCGGCGCCGGGGGTGATGGTGGGCTGGTGGAAGGAGCCGGAGACGGCGGTCGCGGCGACGGAGGCCATGGTCAGGGGGTTTCCCAGCACGCGGCCCTGGCCGATCATGGAGGCGGCCTTCTCGGTCTGGTCACCGGGGGCGGGTACGGACCCGTCAAAGGTGGGAAGGCCCACGTTCCACTGCTGTCCGATGCCGAAGTACTTCCCGGCGACCTCGCCGAGTTCGCCGTCACCGACCTTGCCGCGCAGGCTGATGAATCCGGTGTTGCAGGACTCGGTGAAGTTCTTGGTGAACGTCGCACCGGGAAACTCTGACGTCTCCACGTTGTGGAACTGCTTGCCGACCGTCAGGTACTTGGGGCAGTCCACGATGTCAGCCGGCTTCACGGCGCCGCCCAGGAGCAGCGCACTGGTGGTGACGATCTTCCAGGTCGAGCCGGGCGCGTAGGTGCCGGAGAGGGCTCGGTTGAATCCCGCGGCCGGTGAGTTCGCCACGGCCAGGATCTCGCCGTTGTCGATGCGCAGCGCGACGAGCGCCGCGTCCTTGCCGCCGGTCTTCGCGGCCAGGGCCTGGTCGGCGGCCATCTGCCATTGGGAGTCGAGCGTGCTGCGGATGCTCTGCCCGGGCGCGGCGCCGCCTTCCTTGCCGAACCGGGCCTCGACGCCGGTGACCTCCTCGCTTGCCCGGTCGATCCGCTCGATCGCACCTCGCGGACCGGCGCCCGCGCGCTGGGCGATCTGGTCGAGCACCGGCTTCAGGGACGGACTGGCGTCCGCGGACAGCGGTTTGCCAGTGCGGTCGGTGACCGGGGAGGTGCCCGTGTCCTCGCGCTGGAGGCGGAACTTCTCGGTACTGCTCAGGTTCGGGTGGACCAGTGACGGGTCCCAGGCCACCTTCCAGGCTCCGCCCTCCTGGCGGCGCACGGGTATCTGCGAGTCGTAGGACCAGGTCCCCAGGCCGGTGACCGGCATTTTGGCGGAGAACGCGATGGTGACAGTGCCGTCCTTCGCCGCACTCGCTGCGCCGGCCGTCAGGGCCGGCTTGGCGATGTCGAGCCCCGCGGTGAAGTTCCGCAAGGTCGTCTGCGCCTGGTCGGGGCTGGTGGTACGGGCCCCCGCGCTCTCGGCACGGCCGCCCGCCCAGTCCGCAAGGAACGCCTCCGCCTGGGCCACGGCATCCGGGTGGACGGCCGGTTGGCCCGGCCCGAACGGTCCCCACTCCGCCGCGTATGCGCCGGCCGCCGCGGCCGTGCAGACGGCGACGGTCGCCATGGCGGTGTGCAGGAGGCGCCGATGTCGGCGGCGGGCAGGAGCGAGGACAGGGGCAGGTGCAGGGTGTTCCGATTCAGGCATCAGAGGGTCCTTCCGTCTCCGGCTGGGCTGGGGTTCATGACGTGAGGCAAGGGGCTCACGTCAGGGGCGTGGTCTTGCGGGAAATGCGGGCCGCCGGCCCCGAATCAGGGGCTGGCGGGGGAGTGAACGCCCCAGGTTGCGTACAGCGAGGACGCGGGCCGCGGCCGGTCGGCACCGCGAGGGCGCTCTGCCTTGGCCCCCCATCCCCGGAGGCAGGTCCGTCCGGCGCTGGGGAAACGGGGACGGTGCGCAGGCCAGGGTGCAGGCGCTCACGCCGACCGCGAGCAGCAGGACGAGAAGGCCAAGGGCGTGGAGCGTAGGCGTGGGCATGCCCCGAGATCAGCATGGGACCAGCACTATGTCCAATATCGGAATCAAATAGGCAATGATGCGCTTCTGATATCGTTCCTGCTCGTGGACATAGTCGGACATGTACGGTGCTTCGTCGCTGTTGCAGAGGAGAGACATTTCGGCCGGGCCGCCATCCGGCTGGGCATGGCCCAGCCGCCCCTCTCTCAGCGCATCCAGCGACTGGAGAAGGAGCTCGGTCTACGGCTCTTCGAGCGCACCAGCCGCAGCGTCACCCTCACCCGGGGCGGCGCCCTCCTCCTCGACGACGCCCGCGCTCTCCTCGCCCGTACCGACACGTTCCTGGCCGGCGCCGCCCGCATTCGGGATGGCCGCAGCGGCCTCCTGCGAGCCGCGCTCCCGTCCGGCATCGCCAGCGATCTCGTCACCGCGATCCTCACCGGCCTGCGCGAGCACCAGCCCGGTCTGGAAGTGGAACTCCACGAGCTGTCCACCACCGAACAACTCGCCCGCATGGCCTCCCACGAACTCGACGCGGGACTGATCCACCACCCCTGCGACACCACCGGAGTCGACCTGGGCCCGGTCCTGCGCCGCGAACTCGGCGTCCTCCTGCCACCAGCCTCGCCCCTGGCCGCCCGCGCCGAGGTGCCGCTGTCCGCCCTCACCGGACACGACCTCATCCTCTTCCCCCGCGCCCATGCCCCCGCCCTCTACGACGAGCTGCTCACCACCTGCGCGCGCGGCGGCTACACGCCAGGCACCATCCGCCACGGCCAGGGCGACAGCTTCGTCCGCGGCCTGATCCACTCCCTCAACGCCATCGCCTTCACCCCACCCGAGCAGGGCCACCCGGCCAATGGCAGCGAGCCGGGCATCGTCTGGCGCCCCCTGACCGGCGCCCCACTCGCCTGGCGCTTCTCCACGGCCTGGCCCAAGGACCGCGACAGCGGCGCTGTCACCGCCTTCGCCGACGCCGCACTCAGTGTTCTGAGAAACAGCAGCGGGGTCTCCACCGACCAGCCCCCGCGCCCCCTGCACCTGCGCCCGGCATCGGAGTACTGGCTGTGAACCCCCTCCACCGCATCCACAACGCCTTCACCGAAGCCGGCGCGACCGGCTGGCTCCACGCCCTCGACATCGATACCGGCGCCGAGATCAACGCTGGCGCCGACCACCCCGTCGTGACCGCCAGCGTCCACAAGGTCTGCCTACTCCTCACCCTCCACCAGCATGCCGAACAAGGCCTCCTGGACCTCACCGAACAGCACGAATGCCCACCCGACGGACGCGCTTCCGGTCCGACCGGCCTGGCCGCGATGCTCGACCCCGTCCGGATCTCCCTCCGTGACGCCGCCTACCTCATGACGGCCATCAGCGACAACGCCGCCGCCCAACTCCTCCTGGAACGCATCGGCCTCGACGCCGTCAACACCACCACACAGCGCCTCGGCCTCACCCGCACCCGCGCCGTGCACACCTTCGCCCAGACCCTCGCCGACATCCGCGAAGACGCCGGCCCCAACGGAGCACAGGCCCTCACCGACCCCCACGTCATCGCCCGCCTGCGCGCCCTGGACCCCGCCCGCGCCAACCACAGCACCCCCCGCGACATGACCCGCCTCCTCGCCGCCATCTGGCGCGGCGAAGCCTGCGCACCCGAACACGGCGCCGCGATCCGCCGCCTCCTCGCCCTCCAGGTCTGGCCCCACCGCATGGCCTCCGGATTCCCCTTCGACGACGTCCACGTCGCCGGAAAGACCGGCACCCTGCCCACCCTCCGCAACGAGATCGGGGTCATCGAATACCCCGACGGCGGCCGCTACGCCATCGCCGTCTTCACCCGCGCCGCCAACCCCGCCGCCACCCTCCCCGCCGTCGACGCCGTCATCGGAACCACCGCACGCATCGCCGTCGACAGCCTCCGCGCCCCGTAACAGCCGTGCCCAAAAGCGAGAGAGGAGAGAACGCTTGGAGGCCGAGGGCGACACCTTCGCCGAGTACCGCACGGAAGAACTCACCGAACTCGAGGCGAACCTCGCCCCGGACTGAGCCGCCGACGCCCTGCCCCCGCTGCTCGACCACTCGGTGCCGGCCGATCTGACGGCGCTGGGCTGACTGGCCAGGGATGGCCGACTGGCTGTTGCCGCCGGGTGCCGGCATCGAGGCGTCGGCCTCGAGGGCCGGAGCCCCCCGCTGACGTGGCATCCCCTCGCCGGTCGCGCTAGTGCTGGATTGGAGAGGAGTCAGATCACCATCTGGCTGTGTTCCACATGCGTCAAGAGGCCTGAGGTCGGACGGTAAGAGGCAGGCCGCCTTGCTGCCCTGCTCGCAGCCTTGGACTGACCATCCGCTTCGACCCCGTCGTGGCCTGATCCACCCGACCACAGGGGTCATCTTCGTGCCAGTCCCTACAAAGGCAAGGGGGGCCAGAATTTGTGCCCGTGCAGGTGCATGGGGTGCTCTTCGAAGTCTGCGCCGAGCGGGAACGTCACTTGATCGCCGGGAGCGAGAGTCTTGGACTGCACCGAACCACTGTCCATCGTTGCGGTGATGGCCACGGCGTCGGAGCTGAGGAAGCTGTTCTCGCAGACGGTTCTGCTTGTGTTCGGCGGCACGTCCTCATCGACGTCGCTGTGCGTCGAATCCAGCTCCATGGGGTTGGCGCCAATCAGGACGCCGTTACTGTCGTAGTCGACGCAGTTGACCAGGTCGACCCAGAGGGCGGCGGCGTGCGGCGGCGCAGCGGGTGCGGCGGTCGCTGGTACGGCTACTGCAAGCGAGGCCAGAACGGAGGCGGCCACGCCGACGAAGCGAGATGCGAGCACGAGGATTTCCCTTCGCGAGCTGTGCCTGCCCGTGAGGCGCGCATGGTCCGCAGGCAGTCCTGATTGCAAGGTCAATCTAGGTCTGAGGCTTGAGCGGCATGGCAGGCGACATGTCGGGTGCCTCCGTTTGGATCAAGGCCCTGCGCAACCAACTGCGCATCGCCGCCCGCGCACGCGAACTTGTCGACCAGGGAACCACATCGAGGCCGCCTGCCGGATCGTCATCCTCGAAGACCAGCTCGAGGAAGCGAAGCGCCTCAACGCCGAGCACCACGGCAGCGCTGCATCGGCGAACCGGGTGTCCGCGGCCTGAGTGGGGGCGCGCCTGCCAGGCGCGGGTGCCGGTGCGGGGTGACGCTGGGGGTGCCAGGACTGGAGCGGCGGTGAAGGAGGCCATCCCGAGTGGTCCTGTTCCCGCCCTTCGAGCCGATGCTGGCCCTGGCCGCTGAGGCCCTTCCCGGCCCTGGTGTCCTGGCGGGCGGCATTGCATTCGAGCAGAAGTTCGACGGATTTCGGGCGCTGCTGTTCACCACGGCCGAGCCGGGCGGGAGGCCGCTGCTGCAGAGCAGGCGCGGTGCTCTACTCCAGGGCCGGTTCCCCGACCTGGTCGCGGCGGCGGACGCGCAGCTGCCCGCAGGCCTGGTCCTGGATGGCGAACTGCTGGTGTGGGACCCCGTCGAGGGCTGGCTCTCGTCCGAGGCGTTGCTGCGCCGGGTCGCCGCCCGCGGCCGCGGCGTGCCCGCTCTGGTAGCCCGCCGGCCCGCCTACTACGTCGCCTTCGACATCCTGCAGCTGGTCGGACAGGAACTGCTCCCACGCCCGTATCGGGACCGGCGCGCTCTTCTGGAGGAACTGTTCACCGCGCACGGCCTGACGGCGCCGTGGACACTCTGCCCGATGACCACGAACCCCGAAACGGCACGGGAATGGCTGGAGTCCTGGACCGACGTCTCCGGAGTCGAGGGGATCGTCTGCAAAGGCACGAACCAGAAGTACCTCCCCGGATACCGCGGGTGGACCAAGGCCGAAAGACGGGACACCACCGAAGTGGTCATCGGCGCCATCACCGGCACCCTCACCCGCCCACAACTCCTCATCCTCGGCCGTCACGACACGGAGGGCCGACTGCGCACGGTCGGCCGGACCGTCCCGCTGCGCCCGGAACAGGCCCGCCAGGTCGCCGAGCACCTGGCGGCCGCCGCCCCCGGACACCCCTGGACGGGGGCCCGCTTCGCCGCAGCGTGGGGATCCCGCGACGCCCTGGAACCGGTACTGGTCCGCCCGGACCTGGTGGCGGAGGTCAGCGCCGACCGGGCCGTAGACCGCGATGGCATCTTCCGGCACCCCCTGCGCTTCCAACGGCTGCGCCTGGACGTGACGGTGGAGGACGTGCCCCGGTTCGGGACGGGTCCGTCCGCTGCCGCCGGTTGAACGGTTGCCGTAGGGCTTGCGCGCCCAGGCCGTGTTTTGGAAGTTACCTTGTGTGCTGAGTGGGCCGTCGGGGAAAGTCGCGGGCGGCCATCCAGATCGTGAGGGTGCGGGCTTGCGGTTGCCGCTGCGGCAGCTTCTACCGTCCTTAACAGGGCCGGAGAAACCGGCCCGGTGACGCGACCGTGAGGGAGACAGCGATGGACTGGCCTATCGCGGAAGTCGCTCGGATGTCGGGCGTGACCGCCCGGACCCTGCGGCACTACGACGAGGTCGGCCTGCTTCCACCCGCCCGGATCGGGGCCAACGGCCACCGCTACTACGAGGAGCATCAGTTGCTGCGGCTGCAGCAGATTCTCGTGCTGCGGGCGCTGGGCGTAGGGCTTCCCGAGGTCGGCCGGATCCTGGCTGAGCAGGTCGACGAGGTGGACGCGCTGCGCGGCCACCACCTGCGACTGCTTGCTGAGCGGGACCGGCTCGACGCGCTGGCAGGCACCGTCTCCCGCACGATCGCCGACCTGGAACAGTCCAGAAAGGATGGCAACCCCATGACCATCAACCGACCGGAGAACCTGTTCGAGGGCATCCAGCCCTCCCAGTACCAGGAGAGCTTGCGCGACTTCCCCGAGCACGCCGAGGAAGTTGCCCGAAGGGTCGCCGTAATGACCCCGCAGGACATCGAGGCCGGGCAGCGCGAGCGAACGACGCAGATGATCCTGCTGGCCGACCTGATGGCCGCGGGCCACCCGGCCGACGCCGCGCCCGTGCAGGCCCAGATCGACGCCCAGTACCGGGCCATGACCGAACTGCGGCCCGTGTCGGCCGAGGAGTACCGCGCCGTCGGGCGCTCCTGCGTGGACAACAGCGCCTGGCGTTCCGCGTACGAGGCGATCGCACCGGGCCTGGCCGCGTACCAGCGCGACGCCATCGAGGCGTACGCCACAACTCGGCTCAGCTGACTGGCGCCGGGCTGTCACAGGGGACCAGCCCGGAAAGCAGTTGGTCCGTCGCACCAACAGGCTCACCTCGCCCGGCCTATCAGTCGCCGAGCGAGGTGCTGCCCGTCATCGTGACCATCGAGCCCAGGCCGAATGAGTGCCTCCAAACAGCAGAACGATCGCTGCTGGCACTCGCGAACAAGTTCACCCGGGGCTGGCACTTACGCCAGGTCACAGCCATTCGCCAATGCGGACATGACGTCGGCTCGGCTTAGTTTAGAAGTCATCTCATTTGGTGCTGGGTAGGTTCCTGCCAGAGACGATCTGCGGTCTGCACCTGCTCAGTCGATTCGCTCACTTGAGCCATATTGCAGTAGCCGTATCCCCGAAGATCAGCGAGGCGCTGCCGCTGCTGTATCTACACGGCCTGTCGTCCGGTGACTTCGTGCCCGCCTTGGAGCAGTTCCTCGGCTCCTCCGCCGGCCTGTCGCCCGCGACGATCACGCGGCTGACCGCGCAGTGGCAGGTCGACCACAAGTCGTTCATGGACCGCGATCTGTCCGCCTCGGACTACGTCTACGTCTGGGCCGACGGCGTTCACCTGCGCATACGCCTGGAAGAGGCGAAGGCCGCTGTCATGGTCGGCGTGCGGGCCGACGGTACCAAGGAACTGATCGCGATGACCGACGGCTACCGCGAATCCTCCGAGGCGTGGGCGGGACTACTGCGGGACTGTGCCCGCCGGGGCATGCGGGCCGTCGGCGACGGGGCGCTCGGCTTCTGGAACGCGTTGAACGAGGTGTTCCCCGAGACCCGCCACCAGCGGTGCTGGGTGCACAAGACCGCGAACGTCCTCGACGCGCTGCCGAAGTCGGCCCAGCCCGCGGCTAAGCGCGCGATCCAGGAGATCTACAATGCCGAGGACAAGGAGCGCGCGGCCAAGGCCGTCGTCGCGTTCACCAAGCAGTACGGGGCGAAATACCCCAAGGTCGTCAAGCGGATCACCGACGACGAGGAAGAACTGCTGGCGTTCTTCGACTTTCCCGCCGAGCACTGGATCCACCTGCGGACCACGAACCCGATCGAGTCGACCTTCGCCACTGCGCCTGCGGACCAAGGTCACCAAGGGCGCTGGCAGCCGGGCTGCCGCCCTGGCCGTGATCTTCAAGCTCATCGAGTCAGCCCAGGAACGTTGGCGGCCGGTGAACGCACCCCACCTCGTCGCTCTGGTCCGGTCCGGCGCCCGCTTCGAGCGGGGCGTCCTGGTCGAGCGATCCGAGGCTCGCGCGGCATGAACACCACCGCCTGCCGCCGGTCGGAAAATCAGTGGCAGGCCCGGCCTTCCCGTGGTGAAGATCACGGCATGCCCAACCTCCTGGAGACCGACCGGCTCGCCCTGCGCGAGTTCGCGGCGACCGACATCGACCACCTGCTCGCCCTGGACAACGACCCCGAGGTCATGCGCTTCATCAACGGTGGCCGCCCCACGAGTCGGGAGGCGATCGAGACCAGGACCCTCCCGCGGCTCCTGCACGACTACCCATGCTGGAAGACCCGCGGTTACTGGGCCGCGCAGGAGAAGCCCACCGGCACCTTCCTGGGCTGGTTCGAGTTCCGGCCATTGGAGGAGCACAGCACCGCCGTGGTCGAACTCGGTTACCGGTTGAACCAGGCGGCATGGGGGCGCGGCTATGCCACCGAGGGGTCCCGGGCCCTGGTCCACAAGGGGTTTGTGGAACTCGGGGTCGAGCGGGTCACCGCAAACACCATGGCCGTCAACACCCGCTCCCGTCGCGTCATGGAGAAGTCGGGCCTGTCCTTCGTCCGGAACTTCACCGGGGACTGGCCGGAGGCGATCGAGGGCTCCGAGCACGGTGAAGTCGAGTACGAACTCACCCGAACCGAGTGGGAGCAGCCGCGATAGATCAATGGCCCAATCCACAACTCTTGAGAATTACTCCGGCCGAGCAGGTGTTGCATGCCGTCCGGGGTCCTCTCCCCGGCCCATTCGGCGACGGTCCAGCAGTTCTTGCGTGGCAGGTCCGACAGCAGTCCGAGCACCAACTTCCGTACCCGTAACTGGGGTTCGACCCGTGTGAACTGTCCCGCTATCCGGCTCATCAGGCCCTCGAACGCCTCCTGCCAGCAGCCAGGGTCTACGCTGGGACCTGCGGCCACCGCGTGATCGTTTGTCTTCACACACCGATGATCAACGGGTTGCTGCACCCGTCTCCACAGCGCGTCGGGGTCGCGCAGCGTCCGCCCGCCGTTCCTGTGTCAGGAGGACATGTGCAACGCGGTGAAGTCTGGTGGGTGGAGTTCGACGAGCGGCGGCCGGTCGTGCTGCTGTCGGGAGACGACGCGTCCGGGATCCGGGTGATGCAGGTCGTCGCTCGGGCGGATGTCGACATCACCGGTCTAGGCGTCGAAGTGGCAGTAGGCGCCGTGGAAGGACTGCCCTTTGCAGGCGTGCTGCGGTTCGCGTTGCCGCGTCCGGGCTTTACCCCCTGCACGTGGCTGACCACCGTGTCCCGGGACGACCTGATCGAGCGAGCGGGCGTTCTGTCCTCCGCGAAACTCAGCGAGATTGAGAACGCCCTCCGTCTCGGTGAGCAGGCGAAGGGGTGGACCCCGGCGACGACCGCGAAGCTCAGCGAGATGAGGAACGCCCTCCGTCTCGGTGGACTCGGGTAGGCGGAGAAGGAACGGACGCCCGCGACGGCGTGGTCGGTCTCGCCCAGATGATCGACGCTGCCAGCTGCCTCCTCGGCGCCCCTCACGATCGAGATCACGAACTACGGCTGGAGTATCAGGTGTGCATGGAGGCCCAAGCGCTCTGACCGGTGTAGGCGTCAAGCCCGGCCCCTGTGGTGGTTTGGCGGAATGTACGCGTCAAGTTGGAGGAGCTTTTCCACGGTCCCCGTCGGCGTCTGAGCCCCCGGGGGCGGGGCGGCACGTGATGCCAGGCCAAGCGGTCGACCCCGGCAGCGGTCACCCAAGGCGGTCATGGAGCGTCGGTGCTGATCCCTCGCGTTGGCCAGGGCACGGCTACCGGGGCGACGCCCCACAGAGCTGCGTGATCGTGGGACTCGTGACGCCGTGAGAGGCCCGGCAGAGTTCGGCCATGTCCAGCTTCCCTGGCAGTCGGCCGAGCTGCGACCGCCGAAGAACCGAGGGCATCGGCGGCCGTACCTTCTTAGCATGCGGCTTGGCCTGCGGAACGCCAACCGCCGAACGTGGGCGCTTCGGCTTCGCCGCCGACGTCCTTTTCTGCTCGACTCGCACCCGGGTCGGAGGACGGTCTTTCTGCTGCACCGGCCGTGACACCTGCTGGGGTCGAGCCGCCGGCTTCTCCTCGGCGTGGGCCGCCGCTGGGGCCGCGACGGATGCGGGCGCAGGCTCCGAAGGCAGTGCCGACAGCGGCAACGCGCGCTCCCGCCCAGGTTGGCCCGTGACTGAAGCCGTGGCCGACGTCGGAGCGGCGAGGCCCGAGGGGGCACGGGGCGGCTTGTCGTCGGCGGGAGCGACGGAGACGCACCCCGTCGAGACCAACAGGACGGCAATCAGCAAGGGCAGGGTCCGGCGGCGCATCCGACCACTGTGGCGCACCCGGGCCACCGGGCTCCCACGGCACGCCCTGCGCCGCACGTCTCGAAGCGATCACCGCGGCACTCCTGCCGGATCTGCCGGTTCGCCTGCGGCCGACCGCTGCGCATCACCAGAATCGGCGCCATGCTCGACTGGATCCCCGCCTGGGGGAGTGCCGCACTGATCTCGATGGCGACGACCATCTTCACCGGCCGCTACATCTCGCCACTGCTGGGGGTCCGCAACCGGCGCTTCCAGACGAAGATGCAGGCGCAAGAGAAGATCACGACCAACGCCCTGTCCATCCTGACCGCCGTGATCAAGCTCCGGTAGGTGCATGTTCCCGACGGCGTCACCGACACCCTCCGAGCCGCCCTCACCGAGGAGCGCGACAGGTGGCACCGGCAAGTCGACGAGGCTGCTCAACACCTCACCGACCACGCGCAGGAGTTCGTCTACACCGACCGCGGCTCCATCGGAGAGCTGGGCATGCGCTACTGCGGGACGGCCCGCATGATCTGGATCTCCGACCGAACCGAGGAGACCAAGCTGCGCCAACTCCTGGAGATCACCGAGCACGTCCACACCCTGTTCTTCGGCAGCCGCTGGTACGTGCGTTCACGCGTACGGGCGATGGGAGCGCTGCAACGCCTGATGAGCGTGATCGAAGAAGAAGGCCAGCCGCCGGTACCGCCGAGCCGCACAGCACCCGCCGTCGAGGTGTGACAGGCGGGAGCACCGCGCATCGCACGCTGTGCACCGGCCCCCGGCCCCCAACCGAGGAGCAGCCCAGTACGCGCGACAGCACCTGGTGGTGCGACACAATCTCAGGCCGGTGCAGGCCGGTCAGGCGAGGGTCGCCGGTTTTCCATCCGGCTCGCAGCGGCCCCGGCTTCCGGTCTCGCGCGGCCCAGTTGTCAGGAGTCTGACACTGTGTCTCGCGCCCATTCCTCGCGCGGTCGCAGCCGCGCCAGGAGCCGTTGGGCTTCGTCCCGGACGCCTGCGTCCTCGTCTATTGCCAGCTCGCGGTACTGCTTGATCAGCTGGTCCGCGCCTTCGGTCGTCATCCATTCGGGGTTGCCGTCCAGTGCGGCTTGGATCTCATCCGCAACCCAAGTCTCTGACGCAAAACTTCTGGCCAGCAGCACACAGCGGAGTGCAGTGGTGTCTTTGCGTTCGAGCAGGGCCACCGCCGTCTCCTGGATGACCCCGGTGTCATGGACGTCCAGGAGGAGCCGGTGAAGGACGTCCGTGGCCTCGTCGATCCTGTCCGCCATCGCGAGCTGCCGCCCGGCAGGGGCACGAACGGACCAAGCTGGCGAGTCAGCATTCTGAACCGCCGTGCCCAGCTCTTGATCATCGAGGGATTCCATGCCCCCCAGCCTGCCAGGGAGCGTGTCGAAGTCCAGGCGATTGTCGCGGCCTCGCTGCTGCTTGCCCTGGTCCGGGCGAGTCGGTAAGCCTCGGGCATGAGGTGAGGCCAGCTCAGACCGTTAGCGCCACTCTCTTGGATCGACGAGGCTGAAGGCTAGGACAGGTTCGCTATGAGAGCCGCACTGGGAACCGAGTGTTCCGTTGAAATCGCTGAACTGCCGCCGCCCAGACGTCTTCGTCCGGGTGCTGGCTGCGTACGTCTGCGAGGCTCTGGGCTTCTTCTTCCGCCGCTTCTCCGAGTGCCGACATCTCCCCCTCAGCGGCACGATCGGCGGCAGGCATCCCCAGGAGCAGTGCCGCCGCCTGCCGCAGCCTCGCCAGCACCCGAGCCCGCGCTGAGGGGGAAAGGGGCTCACCACAGGTGATCGCTGCCGTGTCGCCGACGGCGGCAAGGGAGTACCGGATGGGGGAGCGGGGCGCGCGCGACGCGTCGGCAGACGCAGGCGGGCGACGCCGGACGGCAGTTCGGCCCGCGCCGCTCCGTGCCATCGGATCCACAGGGCGGGACGCCCGCGCAACGCCTCGTCGCGGAGCTTGTACACGGCGGTGCTGATGTCCTCACGGTCGATCTCCGCCGCAATGGGGGGCGCTGCTCGCGCAGCAGCTGGAGGTCAAGGTAGGCGGACCGTGACGGCTGCCAGATGACCCGGCAACCCATGCCGATCGGGCCGGGCGGGTCGATGTAGCGGATGGGTGCCTCCCACCCAGCGGCACTTCCATCCCGCAGTTTCTGCCCAGTCGGCCACCGCGCAGGTGATGGCCAGGGTTGCCTCCGTGGCGGTCATGCCGGCGAAGGCGAAGACGGTCTCGGACAGGTACGTGTGCAAGGAGGCGGCGAGCCCCTCGGACTCGGATGCCGTGCGTTCGTGGTCCATTTGTTGATTCTTCCGCTGGCTACTGACAGCGTGCGGTTGGCCGGTGTCAGGCGGCTGTGGGGAGTTCCGTGCGGGTGCGGTGGATGAGGTCGCTGACCTCGGGGCGGGATTTCCACGGGGCGAGTGCGCGGGTGACCTCGTGGAGGTAGCTGTGGGCGCGGCTGGAGTGAACGTTGCTGAGGATGTCGAGCGAGGTGTTCGCGGCGGTGAGCCCCGGTTCGAGGTCGCGGGCCTGGATGTGGCTGGTGGCCAGGACGGCCATGCGGATACCCGTGGCGCGGGTGAAGCGGTCCGCGGGCATGGGGGCGGCCAGTTCGTTCCACGTGAAGGCGCGCTTGGGGTCGTTGAGGTCGCGGTGGACTTCGGTGGCGTCGGTGGCCAGACGGGCGTGGGTCATGTAGGCGAGGTGGGCGGGGTCGTGGGTGCCGGGGCGGATCGAGTCGAGGAGTTCCTGGGTCCGGCCGAGCGCGGCGGTGGCCGCTTTGGTGTTCCCGATGTGGCCGTGTGCGCGGGCTTCGGCCAGTTTGGCGAAGGCCAGGACCCGGGGCGCGGCGTGGCCGCGCCCGCGTTCGTAGGCGCCGTCGGCCATGTCGGCGGCCTGTTCGGGGTGACCGCGGAGGAAGGCCTGGAGGGCCATGGTTGCCATCACGTAGCAGCCGCTCTCCACGTTGCCGGCGGCGCGGGCCAGGCGTAGGGCCTGGACGAAGTGGCGCTGGGCGGTGTCGTGGTGGCCGGTGTCGACAGCGGACCACCCCACCACCCGGGACAGTTCAGCGGCCGCTGCGAACAGCTCGCGCCCGACGGCCTCGCTGTAGGTGCCGGTCAGCAGGGGGGCGTTCAGGCGCAGGCATTCGGTGACGGAACGGGCCTTCCAGTTCCCGCCGCCGCAGCGCGAGTCCCGCAGGCGGGCCTCGTCCGCTGCCTTCCACAGCTCATCGAGGTCGCTGCGGCCGACCCGGCGCCCGCCTTCGTGGGCGATGGGGGCGTCGGTGGGCTTGGCCAGCCAACGGGTGACGGGGGTGGCGAAGGCGCCGATCGCGAAGGTGTGGCCGATGAGCTTGCGGCGGGTGCGGTCCACGGTTCTCCAGTAGGTCGCGGCGACGCGGACGGCGTCGACAGGGTCGCGGGCGAAATCCAACCCCATGTCAGGGTTTCCGCCTGACCTGCTGTACATGCCGATCTCGTCCACGCTCACGGGCCTACCGAGGCGTTCGCCCAGCGCAGCGGCCAAGAATTCTGGAACGCGGCCGCGCGGGATCATTCCGAGATCTCATCTGGCGACGCTGGTGTGCTCGTAGCGCAGCGGTACGCCCACGCTGGCTCCGATCTGGTTGACCTGCGCGGCCAGGGACTTGTGGCTCGCGCCCACCCGCTTGATGAGCCGCCCGAGGTCCTCGTTGGGGTCGCCTGGGCGGTCCTTGGTACGCGTCACCGAGCCTACCTGCTCCAGCCGGTGTCTTCGCGGCGTCGTTGCCGCGGAGGCGGGGTCCGAGCCTAGGACTCGGACGCGCGGCAAGGAACGGGCTGCGCGTTGTTCACCCCCCGAGTTTGCCTCCCGCACCCGCGGTGGCGGCGGTCTTCTGGTGAGCAGACGGCGGCCCGCCGCACCAGGCACTTCACAGCGTGGTGACCGGGGCGCTGTCTGTCCCGTCCACGACTCGAAGCGGGTGACAGATGTACGAAGTCCTCGTTACCGGCGGTGCCGGCTTCATCGGTTCGCACTTCGTGCGCCGGATCCTGCGCCGCGATGACGTGTCCCGGGTGACCGTGCTGGACGCGCTCACCTACGCAGGCCACACCGGGAACCTCGGTGAGGCTTTCCTCGACCCCCGGCTCGCCTTCGTCCACGGCGACATCCTCAACGGCCCCCTTGTGGACGACCTGATGGCCCGGCACACCGCGGTCGTCCACTTCGCCGCCGAGTCCCACGTCGACCGCTCCCTGACCGCCGCCAGCAGCTTCCTGACGACGAACGTGCTGGGCACGCAGACGCTCGCCGACGCGGCCGGCCGCCACGGGATCGAGAAGTTTGTGCACGTCTCGACGGACGAGGTGTACGGATCGCTCGTCGAAGGCTCCGCGGCCGAGGAAGATTCCGTTCGCCCCTGTGTCCCCTAAGCGGCGTCGAAGGCCGCGAGCGACCTGGTGGCGCTCAGCCACTTCCAGACCTACGGCCTGCCCGTCTGCGTGACACGCAGCTCGAACAACTACGGGCCCCACCAGTTCCCCGAGAAGGTCATCCCTTCTTCGTCACCCGTCTTCTCCAAGGCGAGAAGGTGACCCTGCACGAGCAGGGCCAGCACGTGCGGAACTGGCTGCACGTCCAGGACAACTGCGCCGCCATCGAGCTGGTCCTGGACGAGGGGAAGCCGGGCGAGATCTACAACCTGGGTGGCGGCACGGACCTCACCGGCCGCGAGCTGACCGCCAAGCTCCTGGCCCTGTGCGGCGCGGGCAAGGTGCAGGCGGTGGTCGCCGGGATCGAGGCCGACCTGGAGCCGCTGACCGCCATGGCCGCCCGACTGGAGGCCGCCGGCGTGCGCCTGTGGCTCCCGGACGCCTGGTCGGGCCGGGCCTGCACCGACAAGGCCCTCTTCCACGACGTGCTCACCGAACACGGCATCGCGACCCCGCGCACCTGGCGGCCCGAGGACATCGACCAGGTACCCGAGGGTGCCGAGCTGGTCGTCAAGCCCCGCCGCGGCCACGGAGCCCAGAACGTCCACTTCGTTCGCCGCCGGGAGCACGCGCGGGTGCTGTGCGACCTTGTGCCGGAGCCGATCGCGCAGCGGCGGATCTATGGGAGCGAGTTCACCGCGGACTGCCTGGTGGACGACACCGGTCGCCCGTCGGTGATCCTGCGTCGCCGCGACCTGGTCAAGGCAGGCCTTGCCGCGGTGTCCACCACCTTCGAGAACCCGGCCGTCCACGACCTCGTGGTGCGGACCCTGGCCGCCGTCCGAGCCCGGGGCCTGTGCTGCGTCCAAGGATTCGTCCAGGGCGACGGCGCACGATCACCGAGCTGAACGTGCGCGTCGCGGGCGGCTTCCCGCTGACCGAGGCGGCCGGAGCGGACCTCGTCGGCCAGATGGTCAACGGCCTGTTCGGCCTGCCGATCGACCGCACCCGCCTCGCCTACCGGAACGGGGTGTTCCTGACCAACTACATCGAGACCCTGGCCATCGGCGACGCCAGCGGCCTGGACGGCACGGCCACAGCCAAGGGAGAAACGTCATGACCGCACCGACGAGGCCCGACGCCCGCCGCAACGCCAGCCCCTACCTGTACGGGCCGGAAGGCGAAGCCGTCGCCCGGATCCTGGGGGACGGGCAGTACGGACACACCAGCGTCACCGAGGAGTTCGAACGGCGGATCGCCGACTTCCTCGGCATCCCCGACGCCGTAGCCCTCTCCTCAGGCACCGCTGCCCTCCACACCGCCCTGCTCTCCGCCGGGACCGGCCCCGGCGACGAGGTGATCGTGCCCTCCATGACGTTCTGCGCGACGATCCAGGCCATCCTGACCGTCGGCGCCACCCCGCGGTTCATCGACATCGACCCCGCCACCTTGTGCGTGACCGACCAGCTCGCCATGGACACCGTCACCGACACCACGGCCGCGGTCATCCCGGTCCTCTTCGGGGGCAGGCCCGTCGACCTCTCGGCCGTCCAGGAGGAAGTCGATGAGCGAGGCATCGTCGTCATCGAGGACGCGGCCCACGCCTTCGGCTCCCACCACGGTACTCGCCGGGTCGGCGCGAACGGGGCACTGACCTGCTTCTCCTTCGGTCCGATCAAGAACCTGACCTGCGGCCAGGGCGGCATGCTCATCCCCCGCACACCCGAGGAAGCCGACACCATCCGCCGTCTGCGGCTGCTCGGAGTGGTCCAGTCCCAGGGCGAGCGCGCCAACATCACCAGCTACCGCGTGGACGGCTTCGGACTGCGCTACCAGCTCTCCGCCCTCAACGCCGCCATCGGCCTCGTCCAGCTCGACCACTTCACCTACCCGCCCAACCACCTTCAGCCCGCCTTCGCCGCCTGGCGCCGCTGGCTGCCGGCCACCGAGCGGGCAGGTGAGGAGATCCTCAGCCTGCCCTTCCACCAGCCCCTCACCGAGACGGACATCCACCTCGTGGTGACCGCGCTCGGCCAAGCCCTCAAGTCCGCCGGAGGATCGTGATGCGCAAGCTGTTGACCGTCTGCCTGGGCAACTACTGCCGAAGCCCGCTCGCCCAGGTCGCGCTCACCCACCGGGGCGGTGCCGCGGTGACGGTCCGCTCCGCGGGCCTGATCGGCAAATGGCAGGACCAGCCCGCCAACCCTCCATGGTCACCGCAGCCCGGAGCCTGGGCCTCGACCTCACCCACCACCGCGGCAGGCAGATCACCCGGGAAGACCTCGACTGGGCCGATGACGGCCTGGCCATGGACGCCGCCGTCCTCGACACCCTCCACACCGTCTTCGGCGAAGCCCACCACGCAAAACTCCGCCTCTACCTCCCTGGACACGACATCCCGACCCCATGGGCCAGGACCAAGACGCGTTCAACGCCTGCGCCGTGACAATCGCGGCAGGCATCGCGCTCCACACGGCAGAACTCCGCTGCCCCTAACGGCGACCGGTCAACCGGCTGCGGCGGACGAGACCACGTCCACGAGCCTGTCCGCCGCATCCGGCCGACCCAGCACCCGGGCTCGATCCGCCATTGCCTGACGCCGCGCGTGACGCACGGGCGCCGGTTTGCAATAAGGGCAGAAAGGTTCAGCAGCCGTCGTACTTCCAGGCCCCGCCTTCGCGCGCCCACGCCTGGCTGCTCTGGCTGAGCTTCGGCACGGCGTACGTGTACGAGACGTGAGCCCTGTTGCCAGCGATGTCGTCGATCGTGAGCGTGGTGATGCCCTGGGGGCCGTAGGTCTTGGCGGCTGTTGCGACGACGCCGTTGAAGGGTTCTGGGTCGCCGATCTTCGCGGTGCAGCGCTGAGAGAGGGCGGCGTAGACGGCGGGCCCGTCGGGCTTGAAATACGAGGAGGAGTAAGCCCGGACGGCCTTCTCCAGTTCGGCGCGGGCCGGGTCTGCCTTCGGTGCGGTGGAGGATGCGGGCGCTGGCCCGTTGGCGGGAGGCTGCTCGGCAGCGGGCTTGGGGTCGCTGGAGCACCCGGTGAGGGCGAGAAGCCCGGTGGCCGCGGCGAGGGCGAGGGCTGTGCGGGATGCGTGCATCGCGCCATGCTTGCCAGTCTTGCCCGGCCCTCCACTGGACGCGCGGGCCCGTGATTGGACCGTGACGCACGATCCCCCGCACGTGGTAGGGCTCGATGCAAGCCGCTGTTCACCTTCATCAAGGACAAGAAGGCCGGAGATACGAGCGGCGACGGTGTGAAGCACGGCTTCCACATCGCCAAGCCGTAGCCGCGACTCCTTTCTCGCCCGGGGCGCCTGCCCCTCTGAGGAGGCAACAAGCCAACGGCGAGCGGTCAACCGGCTGCGGCGGACAAGACCACGTCCACGAGCCTGTCCGCCGCATCCGGCCGACCCAGCACCCGGGCCCGATCCGCCATCGCCTGCCGCCGCGCGGGGTCTGCGAGGAGCGGACCCACCGCGTCCCGCAGACGATCCGCGCTCACCTCACCCGTGAGAGCGACAGCGGCGCCCGCCTCCTGAAGATGACGGGCATTGTGCGCCTGCTCGTCCCCGGCCGACGTCGCCAGCGGGATGAACACCGCGGGCTTCCCCAACGCGGTCAGCTCGGCGAGCGTGCCGGCACCGCTACGCGACACCACGATGTCAGCGAGCGCCAGGACGTCGGGAAGTTCCGGGCCCACGAACCCCGTCAGGCAGTACCGGCCCCGCAGCGCCGGCGCCAGCGCGGCCGCGGACCCGGCCAGGCCGTCAACGTTGTCCGGACCGCACTGGTGAATCACGTTCGCGCGCTCCAGCAGCCACCCCAGCGCGTCCCGCACCACACCGTTGATCTGCTGAGCGCCCTGCGCTCCGCCAGTGACGTAGACCGTCGGCAGGCGCCGGTCGAAGCCGGTCAGGTTCAGGGCCGAGACGGCCTTCTCCGCGTGCCCGGACAGGACCTCCGGCCGGACCGGGTTGCCGGTCGCCACGGCCCGCTCACGGACCTCGGCGGGCAGCAGCGCCAACGACGACTCCGAGGACACCGCGATCCGCGTGGCCGAACTCGCCAGCTTCCGGTTGGCCAGACCCAGCCGGACCGTCTGCTCGTGCAGCACCAGCGGACGGCGGCACAGCCGTGCGGCCAGACCGGTCGGGACCGCGACGTAGCCACCCGTCGCCAGGACCACATCCGGCGCGAACTCCGACACCAGCGCCCTCGCCTGGGCCACACCGAGCGGGACGCGCGCCATGTCCTTCACGTTCGCCGCCGACAGCGTCTTGAGCGGGTTGGCCGAGCGACGGATCTTCCCCGTGGCGACGGTCTTGAACGCGATGCCCTCCGCCGGAGCGACGCGCGCCTCCAGACCGTCCGGGGTCCCGATCCACAGGACATCCAGCGTGCCGCCTGCCGCCGCGAAGCGGCCCTGCAGGGTGCGGATCGCCGTCAGAGCGGGATAGGTGTGATCGCCGGTCCCTCAGCCCGTCACAAGCAGCCGGAACGAACGCGGGAGCACGGGAGACGAGTTCACCCCAGCACCCTACTTGCTGCACGCTCACCCCGAACCCCACCCGCCACCGGCACCACCTTCACGCAGCACGCGGCGACACGGCATGGTGCACCCGACGGACATCAACGACAGCACATCGTCGATCGTGAACGGGTCGGCCGCTCAGGCGGTCCGGGTGGGCAGGGCGATGACGCCGGCCGCTGAGGCCCGGTCGAGGGCGGTAGTGAGCGAGAGATCGTCATAGCTCGGCACGAGGCTCTGCGCCATCGCGAGCACCTTCCCTGGTGGCCCGCTCGCCGGAATGTACGACCCGCAAGGCGCCGGCAAGGTCCTCTTCGTGATGTTCGCCGCGATGGCGGAGGTCGAACGTGAGTTCATCCACCAGCGGACCCTGATCGGCCTGGACACCGCCGCGGCCAACGGCAAGCACGGCGGCCGCTCGCCGGCCGTCGACGGCGACATGCTCGCCGTCGCCCTGCGCCGCCGCGACGCGAAGGAGTCCATCACCGCCAGCGCCTCGCGCCTCGGCGTCGGGCGCTCCACCCTGTACCGAACCCTTGCCGCGTACGACGAGGCCGCCGCGACCGTCACCGACTCCCGTTAGACGGTGACGGGGTGCACCCTCGCCACTGCCTGATCCCCCCCGACCGTCCGTAGGCGGCCGAAGCCTGAACTGATGGGTCCCGCACCGCTTCCGGTGCGGGACCCATCAGCGTTCTGCCACGCCGTACTCGGCTCTGCTGGCGCCGACCTCGCCCGGCGGGACGGAGGAGCCCGCAGTGAGGCGCACGACACATGTCAACGCGCGGCATCTCAGCTGACGGTGACCACCATGTACGGCTCCCCGATTCCCGGCGGTCGTACCCACGAGCGGGTGGTGAACCTGTGGAGCCGTCCGCAGGTGATCGCGTGGCGCGGCAGGTGGACGCCGAACTCACCGGCCATGGCCTCCAGCAGCAACCGTTCCGCCTGATCGCCCTCCCCTCGGGAGCCGAAGAACCGCTCCGGGTCCAGTGCCCGTGGGACTTCCCCCGTTCGGCGTATCACTCCGCCCGCATAGGTGAAGGCGTACTGCTCGACGCCGTCCTGCGCGACGGAAAGATGGAAGAACGGTTCCCCGTGCCGGGTCCTCAGACCGCTCCACACGACCACCGCGCGGGTGCCCTCGCTGGCGGCCTCGGCTGGGGAGACGAACCGCCGCGGGTCGAAATGCGCTGGGTCGCTGTCGAACGCGAAGCTCCAACGGGTGCCGGCGTGGCCGACCGCCATCAGGGCCTTGTCGTCGTAGGACGAGAACTCCTTCTGTCCACTGAGCAATCGGCGACGGGCTTCGTAGAAGGTCATGGGATCACCCAGCGCTGCCTCGTTCCCGTCCGCGAGACGTCTGGGCAGGTCCTCCGGATGCACGCCTTCGACCAGGACGAACCGGTACGACGCGAGGTTGTCGCCGGTGTCCGGACGCACGAGCCACGCCAGGTTGCCCGGGTCTAGGCCGGCCGTCGGGCTCGGTGCCTCACCCGCCTGCCCGCCCCTGGGGGTGGACAGCAGCTCGCGGCCCCGTTCCGGAGTCAGCAGGGGGCCGAGAAGGGGGTCGGCCACCCACCCCATCGGCGCCAGGTGGTCGGGTCCCAGCGGCTCCCACACCGGCAGGGCGTCCATCAGGGTTCGCCATGCCCCGTCGGTGTCGCCCCACCGCGCCAGCTCCCGTGCCCGTGCGACCGCCTGCCCGAACGGTCCGGCCGCCGTGTACCGGTAGGTGCCGTTGCGTACGTGCTCCAGCATCTCGTAGGCCAGCGACACCACGTCGTCACCGGCTCCCTGGAGGTTGAACTTCAGCGTCGAGTCGTCCCTGTACGAGTGCGCCGCGTGCTCGGCGACCAGGGACGGCAGCAGCTCGGCCGCATACTGCGGATCGGTCACCAAGTCCTTGAAATACACCATGTAGGTCTGTCCGAGGAGGCGGCGAATCTGGTCACCCAGTCCGGCGGCGTACGGTCTGCCGTACTCCTTCGCCTCGTCCAGCGCCTGCCCGGCCCGTTCCCATTGGCCGCGCAATGCCTCCAGCCGGGCCTGCCCCATCAGGGCGTCCAGCTCTCGCGTGGTGTCGTTGGTGAATTCCGGCGCCCCTTCGGCCGGGCGTGCCTGCAGCTGGTGGAACTCTCGGTATCTGTCCCGCATGAACTCGAGGAAGTTCGCGTGCCGCTCGGGGGGCTCGGCCAGCCAGCTCGACCACGTGTACAGGGCCCATTCGCCTTCCTCGTCCACGTCCTCGGGATCCAGAAGGACGTGGGTGGCGTCGGACTCGACGTCGAGCTGGAGCCCGCGCCGCCAGACGTCCACACCCCGCCGCTCGGCGGGTCCGGCGTCGTCGTCCAGGTATTCCTCAAGCATGTCCGCGAGTCCGGACTCGTTGTCGTGCCAGCGCGTGTTCATGGTCCCCGCCAGCAGCCCGATGAACTGACCGGCGTGCTGCCACCCGTCGCTGACCTTGAGGAATTCCCGGTACGACGGGGGCATCCGTCGGCCGAGGCGTTCCTCCATGGCCACGATTTGCTCCTCGGACGCAGACGGGAACCCCAACCACCGGCCACGCCGGGCGGCTTCGTCCTCCTCGCTCAGCGTCTCGTCACCGGGCCGGGAATCCGACCACTCCCCGCTCCATCTGAGCAGGAACGGCCGCCAGTCGAACGCTGTCGTATTCGTCATGCGCCGATGCTGCCACCCGCCGCTGACAGCGCCCTGCGGTGTGACGTTCTCGCGTCCGACGACACCAACGTCTGTCAGCGGGACACACCAGGATCGGCCTGAGCCTCGGCCCCGCCGGGGACTGGGCCGCCGGCGGGGCGAGCTCACCGTGGGCCGCAGCAGCCGGCCCGCATCCAGCACATCCGCGAAGCGCCGGGATGCCGATGCCGCGTTCGGCGGCCCGTTGCACCAGGTCGCGGGGGTGGGAGGCGCCGTAGCGGGCCGAGTAGCCGCTCGCCACGTAGAGGTGAACGCCGTCACGCATGGCCCACCTCCAGCGAAGGAGCGATTTCAGCCGATATGGACGGATCTCCTCTACCTACGGTATCGAACTGAAATCGAACATCGCGAATCCGTCACTCCGAAGTAGGAATGCGATCACCGGTTGTGACTGAGCGTGCTAGTTGGCGGATGAACACTCTGCTTGGCGGAGCATTCTGATTGGCGGGTCCGGCGTCCTCCCCGGCGGGACCGGAGGTGGCCCGTCCCAGGCCCCGGCGGATCGCGGTCTCCACAGGTGAGTACGCGCCGTCGGCCCGCTCCAGTTCATACGGCGCGGCCGGCATCAGCGGCGGCTGGGCCATGAAGCGCGGTCGCACCCCGTGGTGCGGCTGTGCCGCGTGAACCAGGAACGGATGGCACAGGAAGACGTCGCCCGGGGAACCGGTGGCGAGGGCGACCGGCCGGTGGGCGGATGCCGCTACGAGGTCTGGCGCGATGGCAAGGCCGCTCGCGCCCTCCTCCCCGAATGGCTCCAGCACCTTCGGCACGTCGAGGTGGGAGCCGACCCGGATCCGAGTGGGGGCGTCCTCTTCCCCCACCTCGCTGAACAGAAACAGCATCAGCAGGGCCCGGCCGCGTGAGTGGAGATTGGTGAAGGGCCAGGTTTCGCCCTCTACCGCATAACTGCCCTCGATGTGCCAGCCCGCGTCGCCGGGCTCCTCCTCGTGCGGGAAGCGGAGCGGGAAGGTGCCGAGCGAGTAGCGCGGCTCCCAGCGCCCGGCGCCGACCAGCAGGTCGTACGCCCGGTGCAGGGCCGGGGAGTTGGGCGCGGCGGCGAACGGTCCCTGTGCCATCCCGCCGACCCAGTGCACGGGCTGCGTCCACGTCTCCGGGTCGTCCGGGTCGCAGCCCGTCTCCCGCCACAGCAGCCGCGCGCAGCTCGCGGCCACGCGGGGCGCGACGACGCCCTCCAGCTTGACGAAGCCGTCGCGGAGGAAGCGGGATACCAAGGTCGTGTCGTCCATGCCTCCATCGTGCGGCGCCGCCCGTCCCGATCACCCGACACTTGCCGCACCGCCTTTCTCGGGTGCGGTGTGCAGGACCGCGCCTGATTGAATCAGTGGTCGGGATCTTGGAGGCAAGCGTGCTGGAGCGGCTCAATCAGGCCATGGAGCACATCGAGCGGCAGCTCGACGGCTCCGTCGATGTAGGAGAGCTGGCGCGGGTCGCGGCCACCTCGGAGTACCACCTGCGGCGGATGTTCTCGGCGCTCGCAGGGATGCCGCTGTCGGAGTACATCAGGCGCCGACGGCTGACTGTCGCGGGCGCGGAGGTGCTGGGCGGTGAGCGGACGCTGCTGGAGATCGCGGTCCGGTACGGATACGGCTCGGGAGAGGCATTCGCGCGGGCGTTCCGCGCCGTGCACGGCGTCGGTCCTGGCGAGGCTCGGCGCACCGGCGCGGCGCTCAGCTCCCACCCTCGGATGACCTTCCGTCTCATCGTCGACGGGAGCAGCAGCATGCGCTACCGCGTCGTGCACAAGCCGGGGTTCAGCGTCGTCGGGGCGAAGGCCCGGGTGCCGCTCGTGCACTCGGGGCCGAACCAGGCGATCATCGATTTCGTCCGCGGAATCGGCGATCAGCCAAGGGAGCTGCTGGAGAAGCTGTCCGACCAAGAGCCGCACGGCATCCTCGCGGTCTGCGACGACCTCGATCCCGGCCGGGCGGAGGGCACCGACCTCGACTACTACCACGGGGTCGTCACTTCGGCGTCCCCGCCGGAGGGCATGGCCACGCTGCCCGTGCCGGCCGGGACATGGGCGGTCTTCACCACCTCGGGGCCGGCGCCGGAGGCGATTCAGGCGCTGTGGCGGGATGTGTTCACCGAGTGGTTCCCGTCCAACCCGTACCGGAGCCGCCCCGGGCCGGAAATCCTTCGTATGCGGATGTCGGCGGACGGCAGCGAGGCGGATGCCGAGCTGTGGCTGCCAGTGGAACGGGAGGCCGATTGATTCTCGATCCCTCCCTGGCCGCGTTCCCCGGCGCCAGCGTGCTGGTTTCAGCGAGTAGGACGACGGCCGTCCAGCTCGCCAACCAGAACGCTCGGCTCCGCCAAGTAGCGCTCATCCGCCAACTGGGGCGCTCCTTACCTTGTTGGCGGGTTGATTCCGGTCCTTCGTACGATCGGGAGACCCGGGGGCCTGGGTGTGGCTTTGGAGCGCTCATGCCGTGGTTGTGGCTTTGACTGATTGGCCGCCCAGTGCCCCGCGACGACACGGCCACTCATTGGGATGAGCGAACAGAGATCGCTTCGTAAGGACACGTCGGCGTGGTCGTCTGCAGGGACCAGTCAACCGATCGACGAGGGAGGCTCGGGCGCCCGAGCTCTGGGCGGGGACGGATGCCGGCAAGGCCGCGCATCACTGCACGGTGATGGACACAGACGGGACGAAGGTGCTCTCGCGCCGGGTGCCGAACACTGAGCCTGAGCTCCTGGAGCTGATAGGCGACGTCCTCGCACTGGCCGAGGACAGCCCGGTGACCTGGGCTGTCGACCTGAACGCCGGCGGGGGCGCACTTCTGATCGCTCTGCTGACTGGCCATGGCCAGCGGCTGCTTTACATTCCCGGCCGAACCGTCCACCACGCTTCCCGTGGCTACCGCGGTGACGGCAAGACGGATGCGAAGGACGCCTACGTCATCGCCGACCAGGCACGGATGCGCCGGGACCTGCAGCCCTTGCAGGAGTGGGACGAGATCGCGGTGGACCGGAAGATCCTCACCGGCCGGCGCTACGATCGCCGCAGACCGAACCCGCGCCATCAACCGAATGCGGGCCCAGCTACTGGAGTACTTCCCCGCCCTGGAACGGACCTTCGACTACGCCGCCTCCAAAGCCGCACACGTCCTCCTGACCGGCTACCAGACCCCGGCCGGCCTACGCCGGGTCGGCCCGAGCAGACTCGCCACCTGGCTGAAGAACCGCAAAGTCCGTGGCGCCCAGGCCATGGCCGAAGCAGCCGTCGCCGCGGCGCAAGCCCAGCACACCGCCGTGGCCGGGGTGCCAGGTCGTCCGACCCTGCTGGTGACACCTACCGTGCTTCGGCTCAGGCGGGCCGCCGAACATGCTCTGGGGGCGGCCCGCCCCCTGTTCCGGACCACGATTGCGAGGCCGATGATGACCACGCCCTGGCCGCCCCGGCGCCCCGCCCGCCGTCAGCTCCCCCCGCGCGTCGCCGCGCCCCGCGAGCCGGTCGACCCGGCCCGCATCGGCCGCTGCGTCGGACGGCGCCGGGCGAAGGGCATGGACACCAGCGCCGTCGCGGTGGCCCTCCAGGACGCGTGGTTCGACGCGCGGCAGGCATCCCGGTACGAGGACCCGGCCGACGATGTCCGCGGCCCGGCGGAACTCGCGGGGTGGGCGCGCATCGCCCAGCTGCTCGCCGCCACCGGGCCGGGCACCATCTACGACCCGGACGTCGACGACATCGTCCGGGCCGAGCTCGCCGCCGACGCGCTGGAGGCCGAGCTGCGCGAAGCCGTCCGAATCGCGGCCCGCGCCAACCACCTCCAGGTCCTGCGCGACCTCGGCCCCTGGGCCAGGTCGGCCCGGCCGAAGGCGGCGAAGCCGTACGGGACGAGCTCACCCGGCGCGCGGGCGGGTGCGTCCAGGCGGACGTCGATACCTGGCTGGCCTACGCCCTGGCCGCGCACTGGTTGGCGGTGCGGTGCGGGCCCGGGCGACGTTGTGATCACCGTAGGTGCCCGTACCGCGGCCGGCCGCTTCCTCCTTCCGGGCCTGGCGGCAGGCCACATTCCGGTTTCCGTGCGCACAACGGGGCATGCGCGACGTAGAAGCCCGCCGGGTGGAAGGAGGAACACATGAGTACCGCCGTCCTGGATCATCCCCTGTCCCGTATGAGTCGGCCTGCCGCGTCAGCACGGGATGCCCCCCGTGCCTTCCTGGCCAGCGCCGCCCACCTGCGGCCCCCCGCCAAGGCGGGGAGCCTGGACGACGTGCTCCTGGTGGTGGCCGAGCTCGTCGCCAACGCGGTCCGGTACACCGACGGCCCGTCTGCCCTGCACCTGGAACTGCTGGACGACTCCGTCGACGTCTGCGTCACCGACCAAAGTCCCAGGCTTCCCCAGCTCCGGACCCCTGGGATGGACGGGACCGGAGGGTGGGGATGGTTCGTGATCAAGCGACTCGCCACCCGCATCCACATCAAGCCGATGCCGGAAGGCGGAAAGACCATCTGCGCGGCCCTCCCTTGGTAGCTCCCCCGCTGGCGCATCGCCACTGCACGAAGTGGCGGCTCACTGCGACGAAGGCCGGGGAGATCTGACCCGGTGACACGACGGCATAGCGCGCGCCCCTCCAAGGAACCCGCACCTGAGAGCTCTGCAAGAAGGGTCACGAAATCATGACGCACACCGCTCTGGCCGCCGTCGCGAACGAAGCAAAGGCATGGTTCGACAGCTACGTCGAGACGTTCGTCGGACTGGCAGCAAAGGGGAGCACCGATACCGCGCCGCTCCTCGATTACTTCTCGGTGCCGATCAGCATGACCACGGGGACGGCCCACAACGTTTTCACCTCCGCCGAGGCGCTCTCTCAGGGACTCGCACACGAGCTGCGCGCACTGCGTGACGCCGATTACGGGGGCAGCAAGGCCCTCGACCCGGTCGTGCGCGTACTCAACGAGCGGGCCGCGCAAATCGAGGTGACCTGGGCGCGCCAGGACAGCCAGGGGCGGGAGTTCCAGCGTGTCCGTGTGCTCTACCTGGCCGCCCGGACCGAGGCGGGATGGCGGACGGTTGCCTCCGTGATCCTGGCCAGCTGACGAAGCACATTGCCCGCGCGGTCGCCCGCAGTGCGCTCGCCAGTCAGCGAGGCGACAGGACCCGGCCACAAGATCGCCAACGTGGCAGTACCTGCTGATCAGGGTTGTATCCTCCTCTTCGCCTGCCGCAGGTCCTCAACGTTCTCCGAGTCGCGCATGGGGGTGCACGAAATCAGGCGGAGCCCGATCTGACACCGGAATTCCCAGGTGAGGCGGAACCAGTACGCGTGACCCCGGCGGCCCAAGATCGTTGGCAGCGCATGAACAACACCAAGCGCGTACTTACCGCCCTCGCCCTCGCAGCGGCCGCACTGTCCTTCGCCTCTGGCGCGCACGCCGCTTCGAAGCCGTCCGACGGCCTGCTCGATCTCAATGGAGGCCCCGGCGTGGCTGACCGGAACACTCTCGGCTCCACCGTGGATGATCTTCTCGGAACCAACCACGCGCCGGGCACCACGGCCCCTGGCTCGCTTGGCAACGACGTGGACAGGCTGCTCGGAGTCATCAGCAGGCCGTGACGTGATCTATCTGGTGCTGAGCGACATGTGAGTTGCAGTGAAGGCGCCCCGGCTGGCTTCGGCAGACGCCGGCCGCGGCGCGGGAGTGACGTCGCCGCAGTCGTGGCCGGGCTACGGGAGCTCGGCATCGATCGGACCTGTTGCCCCCGCCGTCCGGCCTGAGCCAGATCGTACGACGCCCCCGGGCCGCTGTGGTGGCGGCTGGTGTCGGGATCGGCGAGGTCTCGCGCTGGCACCGGGTGTGTTCCGACGAGCTGTGGCTGTGGCACAGGGGCGGACCGCCGACGATCCGGCTCGGCGGGAGCGGGCATGCCCCCGAAGAAGGGGCCGCTTCGCTCCTTGGGCCTGGTGTCGAGTATGGAGAACAGCCGCAGTTTCTGGTGCCGGCCGACGTCTGGCAGAGCGCGGTGCCGGCCGGCGTCGAGCCGGTCCTGGTGTCGTGCGTCGTCGCTCCGGGCTTCGACTTCGACGATTTCGAGATGCTGTGAACCGGCGTGCTGCCCGTCGCGACCCGGGCCACCAGGGTTCGAAGCCGGCCTGGGGCGCCTGCACCCGTCGGCCAGACGTGAGGGACGGGCTCGCACGCCCAGTCGCCCATTCCGTCCCGCACCGCGGGACGATTACCGCTGGACTACGGTGAGGAGCTCGGTATCGCTCCGTCGCTGCCCCTTCGCCAGCAGGCGTTCGGTGAGCGTCAGATCGAGGGTGCAAAGTTCACTGGCTGCGGCCAGGCTGGGCGTGAGGGGCCGTGCCGAAGTTAGACCACTGCGGCAGCATCGCCTGCTGCACGGCCCGGCAGCCGATTCAGCTCCGGGCCGGCAGCAGGTCCGACGCTTCCCGGATCAGCGGCTCAGCCCTCCGCCATGACCTCGTCGGCCTGCATACCCTTCTGGCCCTGCACCGCGACGAAGGTCACTGGCTGGCCTTCCTTGAGACTCTTGAAACCGTTCCCCTGGATCGCCCTGAAGTGCACGAAGAGGTCGGGACCGCTTTCGGGGGTGATGAAGCCGAACCCCTTCTCGTCGTTGAACCACTTCACGGTGCCGGACTGCCGCTCCGCCATATTCACTCCCTTGAATCACGTGCTCTGGTCAGACGTGCAGGACGCCCGACGAGCTGATCATCCCCGATGGCGGGACGAAAGTTGCGGAGTTAAAAGCGTCTGGCTGGTGGACGTCGGGCCGCTCAAGCGTGCCTACCCGGGCCTTCCCATGAAGGTGGGCACGCGGTTGTTGATCACGCGACGAGCATGAGTTTCACGGTGTGGTGTCGGTGTCCGTAGGCGTTGGGGCTGCGGTGGCCGTTGGCGGCATGCTGGCGGCGGGTGTCGGCATCGCCGTAGTCGTGGGCGCCGTGGAGAGTCTCGCGTTTGAGCGATGCGTGGAAGCTTTCGCAGGCCGCGTTGTCGGCGCTGGTGCCGACAACGCCCATCAACCGGGTGACCCCGAGCTGGTCGCGGCGGCGAACGCGCAGTTTCCCCCAGGCCTGGTCCTGGAAGTCCGGGCCGCCCAAGTCGCCGAACACCCTGACCCGCCTGCAGCCCCCGTGCCACAGCTGGCCCGCGCCATCGCCACGGACAACCCACGCCGGCCCGCTCTGACCCGCGCCGCCCGCCACCCTCGTATCAGGAGGCGTTCGCGGAGCTCGCGCGAACGCACCGCGGCCGGCCCGCCGCCGAGGTCGCCTGCTCCCACAGGTCCGCCCGGGAGAACCCGAGAAGCGCCCGATCCGCGGCACGTTCCAGCCACGGCCAGGGGAGCCGTACGTGTTGCGTGTCCCGTCACCTGATCTGTTGCTCCGGCGATGAGCAGGGCGCCTTTGAGGAGGGCGGGCAGGGACCGGCGGCGGGGGGCCCGCCGCCGGTAGTGACCATCAGCAGTGGGGGCGCTGCGCTCCGGGGAGCGTGGGTCACCACCTTCGGGTGGTGACCGCGACTTTACATGTCCGGGGCCGGCCAACACACACCCGTAGGAGTGATTGCCGCCCTCGCGTACGTGTAGGCGGCTTGTGCGGTGCACTCGCAACTCGTTTCGGAACGAGGGTTATCGACAGCCAACGGGATCTTTCGGCATGTTTCCCCGATTATCAGGCCGCGCCGGACGCTGTCCAGCAGGGACAGGACCGTTCGGCCGTACTCGGTAGCGGAGGTCTTCGAGGAGTGGGTCGGCACTGCGACTCGGTGGTTCGGCCGTTGGGTGGCCGAACCGGAGACGGCGCAGTCCCTCGCGTACTCAACGGTCATGATGCTGGAGGGGGCCTTCATGCTCAGCCGGGCGGCCCGTAGTCCGGAACCCCTTCGGGTGGCCGGCCGATCGATGGCCACGTTGTTGCGCACAGCCATCACTCAGGCCGGCGAGGCCTGATTTCGAACAACGGAGGGGACAGCCCGCGCGAGGCCTTGAACCTGGACTCTGAACGAATTGCAGTCCCCATTGCCGCCGAGAACCCCAGAAGCCCCACCGAATACCTTCGGTGGGGCTTCGTCGGCCGGTACTAAACTACTAGTTGTCGCCCATGGTGTTGATGTAGTGGGTCAGGTCCTTCAGATTGTCGATCAGCGGCTTCCACGTCTTCTTGGCCCGCTTGACGTAGTTGCTCTTGCCCATGTACCAGGCATCCGCGAACGGCGGCACGTTCCCGTGAATCGTGATCTCCATCTTCCCGCTCCGCTTCCGGGTGAAATAGAAGGAGATGAAGCCCGGGTAGTCAGGGTGCCCCCAACGGGTGTTGAAGCGGAAGCCGTTGGAGGAAATGCTCTTGACCACGACTGGGAAGGCGATCTTCACGCCCAGGATCTTGACCCACAGGTCCATCTTCTGGCCCGGCTTCTTCAGCTTGCTGGCGTGCCCACCGATCGGGAACACCCAGTTGAAGTTGTCCCGGAACTTCTTGAAGTATCGCTTCGCCGACATGTGCGGGTTGCCAACGGTGTACTTCAGCCAGTAGTCCCACGTGCCGGCCGTGTCCGTGCAGTTGACCGGATCGGCCGAGCAATAGCCGTAGGCGCTGGCTCCGCCGCCTTGGACCGGATCGTCCTGGAGGAAGGTGCCGGTCGCCGGGTCGTACAGGCGCGCGCCCATCAGAACGTGTCCGTTGGGCGTGTCGGACTGCCGTGCCGCGGTGCCCAGCCAGCCGTACCGGGCGGCCGGGGTGCCGAGCCGCTGCCCGTACTCGTCGAAGCGCTGCACGACCGGGTCCTTGGTCGTGTCCAGCGGCAGCTGGATGCCGATGTCCCCGTGCACGTTCGAGAGCTGGAGGACGGTGTCGCCGGTGGCGCCGGTCACCGCGCTCATCCCGCTGGCCAGATCCGCGACCATGCGGGTGACCACGCTGGTGCCGCCCGTGGTGCGGGTGCTCCAGCTGGGGCTGTCACCGTCGCCGCCGTAGTGGCTGACGGTGACCGAATCGGTCGTCCAGACGCCGTCGGCGCCCTTGGACTGCGTGGTCGTGGTGGCCTGGCGGCCGGCCGCGTCCAGCGCGTAACTCTGCCGTGCGGAGGCCGTGGCGGTCTCGCGCACCGCGTCACTTGCGAAGTAGCCGACCGTGCTGCCGTCGGCGGCAGCGGTACGGCGGCCGAAGGCGTCGTGCACCGTCTTCTGCGTCGTCGTCCCGGTGGTCGACGACAGCAGCCGGCCGGCGCTGTCGTAGGCGTACCCGGTCGCGGCGGTCGTGGTGGTGCCGGTCGTGCCGCACGCGGCGTCGGTGAGGGATTCCTCAAGGTTGGTGCGGTTGGCGCGGGCGCCGTCGAAGGCGTAGACCCGGACGGTGCATGCACTGCCGTTGTCGTCCTGGGCCCGGGTGAGGCGGCCCTGCGCGTCGTAGCCGTACTGGCTGGTGACGGTGGAGCCGTCGGTCTGCGCGTGGGCCGCGATCTGGCCGAAGACGGTCCTTTCCGCGGTGTCCGCGAGGACGGTCGTGCCCTGCGCATTGGTGTAGAGGCGGGAGGTCTCCGCTCCGGTCGAGTCGTATCCCAGGGTCAGCTTGTATCCGCCGGGCAGGGATTCGGAGACCAGGCGGCCGTCCGCGTCGTACTGTCCGGTGAAGGATCCCGCCACCGAGTCGGTGATCGACGTGAGCACGCCGCGCGGGTCCACGGTGGTGTCGTACGCGTAGCTCGCGCTGGAGGGCGCGGAGTTGCTGACCTTCACCGGACGGCCCAAGGCGTCGTACTGCGTCGCGGTGGTGTTGCCCGCGCCGTCCTCGTAGCTGATTTCCCGGCCGAGTCGGTCGATGGACGACCGGATGGTCGCGCCGCCCGAGGTGACGCTGGTGGACAGCCCGTCGGCTGCATACGCGACGGCCGTGTCCGGCACCGCGTTGCCGAGGCCGCCGGTGACGGAGCTGCCCGTGGGGCGGCCCACCGTGTCGTACGAGGTGGTGGTGGTGCGAGTGACGCCGTTGGCGGTCTCCTTGACCACCGCGGCCTGGCCCCAGCGGCCGTAGGTGAAGGACTTCGTCACCAGCTCGGCCGTCTGCGCGTCACCTCCGGTGACGGTGCCGCCCGGTGCGCTGGTGCACACCAGGCCCGCCCACTCCGGGTGTCCGGCGCAGGCGCCGGTGGTTCCCCAGTAGGTGGTGATGGTGGTCCCGGGCCCAGCCGCGTCGGACTCGGGGGCGGTGGCCTTGATCTGACGGCCGGCGGCGTCGTAGCCGACCGTCGTCGTGAGCGCCTTGCCCTGCGGGTCGCGGATCTCCTTCAGTACCAGGCCGGTGTTCCAGTCGTAGACGGTGGCGACGGTCTCGGTGTCGGCGTCGGCCGGGAAGCCCGGGATGCGGGCGCCGGTGGTCTCACCGGTCTGCAGGTCCGACACCGGGGAACCGGCGGGCCGGCCCTCGTCGTAGCTCGAGACGCTGTGCAACTGGGCCAGGACCGCGGTGCCCGCTGCCAGGCCGGTCCCGGCGCCCGCGGCGGCGGAGCGCAGGGTCACCGTCTGCAGGGGGCCGGTGCTCTCCCGTTCGAGCGAGGAGCCGCTCGCGGCATTGGCGTAGACCGTGGTCTCGGACAGCAGCAGTGCCGCCTGGGCGGTGCCCTCGGCGGGGGTGGCGGCGGTCGCCCGCACCTTGGCCAGCTCGGCCGCCAGCAGTGGGTCCGAGGTGGCGGCCCTGCCGAGCGCGACGTCCCGGTTGGCGGCGGTCAGCGCGCGGACCTGGTTGCCCTCCTCGTCGAACTCGCTCACGGATATCTGGCCGCCGGGGGCCGCCGTGTTCACCGTGTTGAAGTCGGCGTCGAGGTAGGTGACCGTGGCCCGCCGGTAGCCCGTCGCGGCGAGGTCGGAGCCCTTGCCGGAGGCGGGCACCTGGTCGGCCGGGAAGACGGCGGTCGCGGTCACCGGCAGGTCTGTCTGCCCCCAGGTGGCCGCGGTCGCCGCGTCCAGTTGGTAGGGGGCCGCGGCGCCGGACACCGGCACGTCGTACACCAGGGAGGTGGTGGCCGTCCCGTTGGTCTCGGTCGCGCTGCCGGGCACCAGGGTCGGCCGGGACACCTTCAGCAGCTTGCCCGCCGGGGTGTTGCCGGCCGCGGTGCTGTAGCCGAAGGTCCACGGCAGCTGGCCCGCCGGCGTGTACGTGGCGACGCGCTTGGCCGCATCGTAGGTGTAGGCCGTTTTCTGCGCGGGGGAGACCCGGGGGTCCCAGGCCTCGCGCAGCAGGCCCTGGGCGTCGTAGGCGTACTGGCCGACCACGGTCGCGGTCGCCGCACCGGCACCCGGGTCCGTGGCCCACACCTTCAGCTGCCTGACCTGGTCCTTGACGTCGCCGAGCGTGGTGCCGGCGGCGCTCGTCGCCGTGGCGTACTCGAACTCGAGGACGCGGCAGCCGGCCGTGGAGGGGCGGGCGGCGCAGGTGGAGTTGTCCTGGTCCACCGCCTTGTTGGGGGAGATCACGTACTTGGGCCGGGCCACCGTGCGGGTCCCGACCGTGACCGGCTCGGAGACCAGCGTCGTGGTGGAGTCCTCCGTCAGCTCCCGGCTGGTGCTCAGCGTCCACGTGTCCGCCCCGGCGACCCGGGTGAACGCGGAAACGGTTCCGCTGCCGGTATGGGTGAGCGACAGGGTGGTGTCCGCCAGCGCGCCCGTCAGCGTCAGCTGGGTGTCGCCGGAAGCGGCCCTCCACTTGCCGTCGCTGCCGAGGGTGAAGGCGACCGAGCTGCCGTCGGCGTTCATCAGTGACACCGAAGTGGCACTGGTCCGGCGGACCTTGGTGTATTCGACGCCGGTCGTCGCGGTGACCGAGGAGACCCAGTCCGGCCCGAAGATCGGGGCCTGTCCCTCGCTGTCGGCGTCGACGGCTCGCGAGGAGTACGTCCGCGACACGGAGGCCTCGAAGACCGACGCGTCGTCCTCGGACATCGAGAAGTCACCCGTGAGCAGGTTCACCGAACCCGGGCCCACGTTCTCCTGCGCCGCGGCGGCGCCCGCCCGGTCCAGGGTGACCGAGACGGCGGAACTGGCCGCGGTGGCGCCGCCGCCGTCGGTGAAGGAGGTCCGCAGCTCCACGGCGCCGTCCTCGTCGAGGGTGTCGGCCATGTGCCACACGAGCTTGGCGGAGGTCCCGCCGGTCACCGGCACCGGCCAGGAGGCCACGGCCGCGCCGCTGCCCGCCTGGACGACGTCGGAGACGGGGACGTCGTGCCAGGCGTCCGCGGAGCCGCGCCGGTACTGCCAGCGCGCCCCGGTGAACGAAGGGGCGCCCGAAGCCGACAGCGGTACGTCGGCCAGGGTCCAGGAGCCGTCGCGCGGCGCGAGCACACCGAGGCCGCTGTCGCCGACGCCGAAGGAATAGGCCTTCTCCGCCGACAGGTTGCCCGCCGAGTCGACGGCGCGGACGCGCAGCGTGTGGCTGCCGTTGCCGGGGGCGATGGAGATGGTCTGCGGGTCGCCGCCGGTGCCGTCGGTGGTGTCCAGGGCCCGCTGGGACAGCGTCGGCGAGTCGAGGCTCCACTGGTAGCCGGCGCCGTCGGTGCTCGTCGTGTCGAGCGTGCAGGTGGCGCTGCCGGAGACCTTCGCGGTCCACGCGCCCGCGGGGTACGCAGGGCAGCTGACGCTCGGCGCGGCGGGCAGGCCGCTGTTGACGGCGAAGGCGGAGTAGTCCGACCACGCGCCGTACTCGGTGCCGTCGTAGCCGCGCACGCGGTAGCGCAGGTAACTGCCGACGGGGAAGGCGTTGGCCAGCGGGACGGTGAGCGTCGCGATGGAACCCGACGCCACCGATCCGGTGGTGCCCGTGTAGGTGTAGGCGGTGCCGGTGTGGCCCGGGTCGGCGGTGATCTCGAACTGCGCCTTCACGTTCGAGCCGTCCGCGTCGGTGACCTTCGCGGACAGCGAGGGCGTCAGCGAGGTGACGTAGCGACGGCCGTTGTAGGCGTTGACCGTCATCGGGGCGATCGCCGCGCCGCTGGTCGTGGCGTACGAGTTGTACGTGACGGTCAGGTGCGGTTCCGCGGAGTTGTCGCCCGAGACGTAGTTGGCGGACCGGAAGCGCCGCCACGTCGTGGAGTCGGTCTCGCTGGCTCCGAGCAGCTGGAGACCGTAGTTGGGCGAGCCGTCGGCCCAGGCCTGCACGATCGCGTCGATGTCGAAGTTGACCGTGCCCGCCGGGCAGGAGGAGTCGTAGCCCAGCGCGGCCTTGTTCGTTACTGCGCCCGTGGTGGTGGTGCTGGGCTGGGCGCCCCAGGTGATGGCGGAGGAGGACCAGTCGGAGGTGATCCGGCGTGCTTGGGTGCCCGCACCGGTCGTGGCGCAGGTCGAGGAGTAATACGAGTACAGGGCCAGGTTGGTGTCCGTGATGTGCTTGCCCTTGAACTTCGCCACGTCGAACTTCAGGTACGAACGGGCCTTGTCGGCCCCGCCGTTGTACGTGCCCGTTTTCAGCTCGGGCGAGGAGACCTGGGAGTCGGGGTAGTCGGGGGTCTGCACCCAGGTGTCGGTGGTGGCCGCGAGGGTGGACGTCGGGTCGACCGTGACCGGGTAGACGAGGCCCTTCTTCTGGAAGAAGGAGGCGTCGGGGGTGAGCACGATGGTCTGCGAACCGTCGGCCGCGGACTCGATGCGGGTGTCCACGCGGGCCCGGTGCTTGGTCTCGCCGGAGGCCTTGTCCTTGCTGGAGTCCCACATCATGGGCGCGGGCGCCTCGGCGACGAGGGCGCCGTCGGTGCCCTTGAGCAGCAGGTGCCCGGAATCGGCCTGGGTGACGGTGAGGCCCTCCAGGTGCAGCGGGATCCGGTACGAGACGGGCGCGGTGGGTGCCCGGTCGAGGATCACGTTCTGTGAGAAGCCGTCCGCAAGCGCGGTGACCTCGAGGCGTTCGCCGGCCCCGAGCCGGTAGCTGGCGGTGTCACCCTTGACCGTCGGTGCGGGCAGATCCTTCTGCCACCCCATGCCGAAGGCGTGCTTGCCCCGCTTCACGGAGGCCAGCTGCCGGTCGCCGCCGTCCGAGAGGGCGATGGCGGCGGAGGCCTTGCGGGGCTGCAGCGAGGGACCCGTGTCGGCGAGGGAGGTGTTGATGTCCTTCCAGACGTCCCCCTCCTTCACGCGTATCGGAGCCGCGTAGACGGAGCTCTGGAAACTGCCGTTGGGCAGTGCGTACGTGGTGGAGTCGGCCGCTCGGGCCGACAGCACCTCGATGGTGCGGTTCTGGAGCCGGGCCTTGAGGAGGGCGGAAGCCTCGTCCTCGGCGGTCGCCGGGCCGAGCGCGGATACCGCCGCCGGGCTCGGCGGGGGCGTGGCCGCGAGCGCGGCCCCCTGCGCGGTGAGCGTGAGCGAGAGAGCTCCGGCCAGGACGGCCACCCCCCGTCCCCTGGCGCCGGATATTCGGCCGGGCGGTCCGAAGCGGCCGCCCGTCATTCGATGGGTCACTGGTTCTCCTTCAGCTGATCTCCGAATGAAGATCAGCTGAGAACTCTCGCAGTGGCCCCGGGGAGGAGTGGCGAGGGGGTCGCCCGCGGAAGTAAAAACCGGATGCGCACCCCGATGTGCTCGTGCCTATGCGGTCTTATCTCCGCTTTGGGCGCACCCCCGAGCCGCGGCGCGGCGGCATGACAGTGTTGAAAGAGTCAAAAGCGATCTTGACCATCTCTTGACCAACGTCGGCGGGGCTCCGGGGCCTTGGCACTCGCGTCCGGGCGGGAGGCGGCCTGCGGGGCGGCGTCTCGACCCAGCTGCTCGGCCCGTGCGACGACGATGCCCGCGGGCTCCGCGGAGGCAGAGCAGGTAACCGTCCTGGAACCGGGCGCTCTCACCGAGCACTTCGGCGCCGTAGGGGGCAGTGGCGACGCACATGACCCTCTCGGCCGTCGTATGACGCGGTCCGAGCGCATCCGCCCCAGGATCTCGACGGGCAGTCCGTCGAGAAGGTAGGCCATGCGTGGGGCGTCGTAACCGCGTCGAAGACGACCAGGATGGCCGGATCGCCCTCGCAACGACGGCAAGGCGCAGAACAGTTACGCGCGCATCCACGACCCGTCGCTGCTCCTGCAGCCGTGGCCGGAAGGGGGGCCCGTGCGCGTGTGCCGCGCACGGCCCCCCCGGACCGTGTGGCCTTGTCCACTTCTAGGGGGGACGGAGGGCCTGTCCGGGGGGTGGGCTGGGGAAGCCGATGGCGTGATGGCTATCAGGCGGATTCCTGCCCGATCGCGCGGAGGAGATCGGCAAGCCAGACCAGTTGGTGGCCTATGGCCCCGTCCGGGTCGGCGAGTAGGTCTTCAAGGTGCTGCCATGACTCGGAGAGCTGCCGATTGTGATCGTTCTCGGTTCGTTGGGGACGTCGTAGAGTTCGTCGCCCGGAACAGGCCAGAAGTAGTCGCGTTCGAGCGCCACTGTGCTGCCAGCTGACGCTTCGATGTGTTGCAGTGCCAGGTCGAAGACGTGCCGGAGCTGATCAAGCGGTATTGGCTGAGCCCCTACGCCGCCGGCCGGCCCTGCGGGGCATGTGGCTGGCACTGCTGGCCCGGGAGCTTGACTCGTTGCGTCAGGTCGCGGCCGGCGCGTCGAAGGGGGGCGTGGAGTCGTTCGCCCCCTGTGTACCGAGGGGCGTCCCGCGGGCGGGGCATCGCGTACCTGCCCTGGACCGGCACCGACATGGTCACCGCCAGCTGCGGCGGCCGGGACGACGGTCATGGCGGACGGCGCCTACCTCGGCACCGGACTGATCGTCCCGCACCGCAGACGAGCCGGACGCCCTCTCCTGCGAGGTCAGGAGGAGGACAGCCCCGAACACCGCAGGGTCCTAGCTGTATTGATCACGAGCGTTGTTGACACTCGGTAGGTCTTGAACATGACGAAGACCTCCGGTGTGGTCGGAGCTGTCTAGGAACCCATTGCACGACGGAGGTCTTCGTGTCCCACCGTAACGCCCGCCTGACCGTCTTCGGTAGGCGCCTGCTGGTCGAACGT
>NZ_JBEXPB010000041.1:0-61807 GCF_040611795.1 Streptomyces sp. NPDC006529
CCGCCCCGCGGGGGCGGCCCCGCCCCCCGGCCCCCCCACGGCCACGGGCCGGTTCGGGCGGGAGCCCGGCGCCTGCCCGGACCCGGTCCGGGTGCTGTACGAGCCCTTCGACGAGCAGTGGCTGCTGCCCGACCAGCGGCTCATCGACGCGGCCCGGCCGGAGCTGTGGCGGGTCCTGGACGACCGGCAGCTGTTCCTCCTGGAACCGCCCGGCCTGCCGTCCCCGCTGGTCACCGCGCACCTCCCGGCGGGCCGGCTCGGCCGGATCCGGCCGCTGCACCGCCGCCCCGGGGGCGCCGAGCCCAATCTGGCGCCGGGGCTGCTGCCGCTGCTCGGCGAGCGGTACCGCGGGCAGGTGGCCCCCGAGGACGTCCTGTGCTGGATCCTCGCCGCGGCCCGCCCCGGCCCGCGGGGGTGCGAGGTACCGCTCCCGGCCGACCCGGAGCGCTGGCGGGCCGGGCTGGAGCTGGGGCAGCGGCTGCTGGCCGTCCAGGTGCGCGGGGCCCGCGGGGGCGGGGCGCCCCGGCTGCCGGGCGGGCGCCGCCCGTACGTCCGCTCGGCGGTCGCGGGGTGGCCGGCCGGGCTGTCGTACGACGCGGAGGTCGAGAACCTGCTGCTGGGCGACGGGAGCATCGCGCCGGTCCCGGCAGCGGCGTGGACGTACGAGGTGAACGGGGTGCGCGTGCTGGAGCGGTGGTTCGCCGCCCGCGGCGCGCACCGGACGCCGGAGGCGGCGGGCCTGGCCGCGCTGGGCCCCGCCGCGTGGCCGCAGACCTGGACTTCGGAGTTGCTGGCCCTGGTCTCCGCCCTCGCCCTGCTGGCCGATCTGGCGCCGGAGCGGGCCGCGTTCGAGCCGGGACCCGCGCTCCCGGCGCAGCGGCTGCGCGCGGCCGGGGTGCTGCCGCCGCCGCGCTGGTCCCGCCGGCCGGCCTCGGTGCTGAGCCACCAGGAGGAGGGCCCGGGTGGCCAGGTCGCGCTCCCGTTCTAGGGTCGTGACCGGCGCCGGGCGTACGGGCTTCAGGGGGCCGGGGGTGACAGGGCGCGGGCGGGACGGTAGGACCGGGGCATGAACACCGCACCCGAACCCGCGCCCCCTGCGCCCCCGCTTCCCCTCCCCCTCGACGGGATCACCGTCGTCGCCGTCGAGCAGGCCGTCTCCGCCCCCTTCGCCACCCGGCAGCTCGCCGACCTCGGAGCCCGGGTGATCAAGGTCGAGCGGCCCGACGGAGGGGACTTCGCGCGCGGCTACGACACCGCCGCGCACGGGCTCGCCTCCCACTTCGTGTGGGCCAACCGCGGCAAGGAGTCCGTCGCGCTCGACCTGAAGGACCCGCGCGGCCGGGAGGCCCTGCACGGGCTGCTCGCCGGCGCGGACGTCTTCGTGCAGAACCTCGCGCAGGGGGCCGCCGCGCGGCTCGGGCTGGACGCCGCCGCGCTGTGCGCGCGCTACCCGCGGCTGGTCGCCGTCGACATCTCGGGGTACGGGGCGGAGGGACCGTACGCGCACAAGCGGGCCTACGACATGCTCGTGCAGTGCGAGGCGGGCCTGGTCTCGGTCACCGGTACGCCCGGCCGGCCGGTCAAGGCGGGCATCCCGGCCGCCGACATCGCCGCGGCCATGTACGCCTTCTCGGGGGTCCTCGCGGCATTGCTGCGGCGCGGCACGACCGGGCGCGGGGGTCCGGTCGAGGTCTCGATGCTGGACGCGCTGGCCGAGTGGATGGGGCATCCGCTGCACCTGGTCCTGCACGGCGGCGCGGAACCCGTCCGGACCGGCCTGGCGCACGCCGTGATCGCACCGTACGACGCCTACCCGACGGCCGACGGGGACCGGGTCCTGCTGTCGGTGCAGAACGACCGCGAGTGGCGGCGCCTCGCCGAACAGGTGCTGGAGCGGCCGGAGTTGGCGGACGACCCGGCGTACGCGACCAACGCGGCACGGACCGCGCACCGGGAGCAGACCGATGCGGTGGTGGCCGGGGCGCTGGGCCGCCACGGGGCGGCCGAGGCGCTCGCACTGCTGGAGGCGGCCGGGATCGCCTGCGCGCGGCTGAACTCGGTGGCCGGGCTGGCCGGGCATCCCCAGCTGGCGGCCCGGGACCGCTGGCGGGAGATCGGTTCACCGGTGGGCCCGCTGCGGGCGCTGCTGCCGCCGATCGGGCTGCCGGGGGGCGCGGAACCGCGGATGGGTGCGGTTCCCGCGCTCGGCGAGCACACCGACTGCGTGCTGCGCGCCCTGGGGATGACGGGCGCGCAGCTCACGGAACTGCGCCGGGACGGTGTGATCGCCTGAGGCCGGGGGTTACGGGACCGGATCCGGCAGCCGTCGCAACTGCCCCGGATCCGGGGAAGGTTACGAGCGGCGGCTGCCGAAGAGCGTGCGACGCAGCCGTCGCAGCGGTGCGAAGAGCGAGACGCGCGCGCTCCGGCTCCGCAGCACGTGCGTGTGGTCGCGCGACGTCAGCTCACGCATCAGCAGCGTGGCCTCGGCCGCGTCACCGTGCGGGACGGCGGGTCCGCCGAGCACCGCGAGGTGACGGTCGAGGCGCGAACTGGTCGCGCCGCTTCCGCAGGTGATGGCAGGCACGCGGGGCGGCCTGCTGCGCATTGCTATCTGTTCCATGTCTCTCCCCACCCGTACGAGGGCACCCGGCCCGGGCAGGTTAACCCTATCGCCCCCGGGCGGCAGCCGGGTATCCCGGTCGTGTGAATTACCCCTGCGCACAGCGGCAGTTGACGATTACTCAGCGCAGTTGACGGTTACTCTCCGAAGTGATCGCGCGTCAAGGGGCCGGTCGCCCGCGGCCGCTGGGGCGAGAGGGGAAGCGACGACGCGACAGGGGTCACACCGGCCGACGTCGGTTAACTTGGAGTGATCGACCCGTTACGCGGATGAGGGGGGCTCGCGTGAGTGGAGGACCGGGCGGCGACGCACGGGTGATCGCGGGACGGTACCGGCTGCTGGGCCCGCTGGGCCGCGGCGGCATGGGGATCGTCTGGCGGGCCCGGGACGAGGTCCTGGGCCGCGAGGTCGCCGTGAAGGAGGTCCGGGCCCCGGCCGGCCTGGACGAGGCCGACGTGCGGCGGATGTACGCGCGCCTGGAGCGCGAGGCGTGGGCCTCGGCCCGGGTCACGCACCGCGGGGTGGTCACCGTCTACGACGTGGCCACCGACGGCGGGCGGCCCTGGATCGTGATGGAGCTGGTGCGCGGCCTCTCGCTCGCGGAGGTACTGGAGGCCGACGGCCCGCTGCCCCCGCAGCGGGCCGCGCACATCGGCGAACAGGTGCTGTCGGCGCTGCGCGCCGCGCACGCGGCGGGCGTGCTGCACCGCGACGTGAAACCCGCCAACGTGATGATCGCCAACGACGGCCGGGTCCTGCTGGGCGACTTCGGGATCGCCCGGCTGGAGGGCTCCTCGGCGCTCACGATGACGGGCGAGGTGGTCGGCTCCCCCGAGTACCTGGCGCCGGAGGCCGCACTGGGCGCCGCGCCCGGGCCCGCGTGGGACCTGTGGTCGCTGGGCGTGACGCTCTACGCGGCGGTCGAGGGGCACACCCCCTTCCGCCAGGACACTCCGGTCGCCACCCTGCAGGCCGTGGTGGAGCGGGACGTGCCGCCCGCGCGCCACGCCGGGGCGCTGGGGCCCGTACTCGAAGGCCTGCTGCGCAAGGACCCGGACCTGCGCATCGGTGCGCCGGAGGCGGCGCGGATGCTGCGGGTGGTGGGCGCGGGCGGGACCGTACGGGCGGAGGGCGGACCGGCGTCGGGTCCCGGCGCGCCGACCGCCGCGGGCCCGTACGGAACACCCGCGCCCACGCTGCCGCTCCCCGCTCCCCCGCCCCGCACCCCGGGCGGGCCCGCGCCCCGCACGGGGTACGGACCGGCAGCGGAGTCGCCGCGTACCGGGCGGGCGGGCCTGGTCCTGGTCCTGGGGATCGCGGTCCTGCTGCTGGCGCTGGCGCTGCTGGGCTGGCTGCTGGCCAGGCACCGCGCGGACGGCGCCGACGGCAGCGGGGCGGCGGGCCCGGGCGGTCCGACGGGCGCCTCCGCCTCCTCCCCCGCCTCCTCCGCGCCGGTGCCGTCGGCCACCGCGTCGCCCAGCCCCTCGCCGAGCGGTTCCTCTCCGGCCGCCCAGAACGTCACCGTGGCCGTGCGCGCGGTGCGCGACCGCTACGTGGGCCCGTGCCCGCCGCCGGAGGCCTCCGCGCCCGCCTTCACCGCGGCCCTGGAGGTGGTCCGTACGCCGGTGGTCGTGGAGTACCGCTGGGCCACGCGCAGCGGGATCAGTTCGGCGCCGGACTGGCAGGCCGTCACCTTCGGGGCGGGCGGGCCCCCGCTCCGGGAGGCGGCCTTCACCGAGCTGAGCCACCGGCCGGACGGAACGCTGGACGACGCGGTCCGGCTGGAGGTGCGGCGGCCCGTCGCGGTGAACACCGATTGGGTGAACTTCTCTGTCAGGTGTGAGCGGGGGACCCCGTCGGGCGGGGCCCCCTCCCCCGGCGCGTCCGGCACGTCCGGCACGTCCGCGACGCCGGGCCCGTCGTCCGGCACGGGCCCGGCGCCGTGAGCGGGGCGCTCGGGGCGGTCAGACCGCGCCGGTGAAGACGGGCAGGTAGCCGCCGGACTGTCCGGCGGCGGTCGGGTGGTAGGACTCGCCGATGTTGGCCCAGTTGAGGCTGTGCAGCCACTCGTTGCCGGAGCAGATCTCGTGCCCGGTGAAGGCGCCGGTGACGGAGGCGAAGGCGAAGCCGTGGTTGGCGGCCCGCTTGGCTAGGGCGGCGTTCAGGTAGTCGGCGGCGCCGTCGATCGCCGAGCGCTTGCCCTCGGACAGGCCGGCGACGCAGCCGCCGCCCAGCTTGTAGAAGCGCGGGTAGCCGAGGACGACCACGCGCGCGTTCGGCGCCCGCGATCCCACCGCGTTGTAGAGGGCGTCGAGTTTGCCGGGGAGGGTGGAGTCGACGTACGCCCTGGCCTGGTTGACGCGGTTGATGCAGGTGGTCTCGGACTGGAGCACACAGGTCGTCATGACGTCGGAGAACCCGGCGTCGTTGCCCCCGGCGGTGAGGCTGACGAGGTCGGTCCCCGTGTTGAGCGGAGCGAGCTGGCCCGAGAGGACGTCGTCCGTCCGGGCGCCGGAGCATGCGGTGAACGAGAAGGTCTGGGGCGCGTGCGCGGCGGCCCAGAGGGCTGGGTAGGCCCGGCTGGACCGCTTGCAATTGCCGCTGGCGCTGTCGTAGTTCCCGGATCCGACGCCCGAGGAGTAGGAGTCGCCGAGCGCGACGTAGCCGAAGTCGGCCTGGGCGGCGGAGGCCTGCCCGGCGCCGAACAGCGCGGCGCCCGCGGCGAGGAGGAGTGACGAGGTTAATGCGGCAAACCGTGACAATCTCATGTACGGCTCCTTGTGGGGGTTTCCTGTCCGTTCTGTGGTACAAGGAGCGGAGGCCTTCTGGAAGTGTTCATGCCAAGAATGTTCGGGGTGGACTTCCGGTCCGAACCTTCACCGCGGATGCGTTTGAAGAGGGAACTCACCCACCCGTTCCGGCGAAACACGGGTGCACGGGGGCACTTCGTGCCGGATCATGGGCGCCATGCCAGCCAACCCTCATGACGCGCTGCCGATCCGGCTCAACGTCGACGACAGCGACTCGCCGTCGGACGTCGTCGACGCCCTGTTCCTCGGCCGGTTCGCGTCGGGCGAGCAGCCGTTCTCGCACAGCGTGTCCATCGAGCGGGTGAAGGCGGGGGCCGAACTCGTCCCGGCCGCCGCCACCGTGCTGCGCGCGGCCCGCGACTCCGACCGCAGCGCCACGCTCGCCGAGGGCGAGGGGTGGACCATGCTCGTCTCGCGCTGGAGCCGGGGCGCGGACGTCACCGTGACGGCCGTCAGCGACGAACTGGCCGCCAGCGTCCTCGGCGAGGCGACCGAAGGCGTCCAGGACGAGCCCGAACCGCAGCCCGAGAACGTCACCATGGGGTTTTGGTACGTCTCCCCGCGCCGCGGCCCGTACCGCACGACCCGCCAGATCGCGGCCGGCACCTGGGCCGAGGTGCGGCCCAACTACACCGCGCCCGTGGCGGCCTCGCTGGACCGCCTCATGAAGGTGACCCCCGATGACATCGCGGGGCGGCTGCTGCTGCTCCACGGGCCGCCCGGGACCGGCAAGACCTCGGCGCTGCGCACCCTCGCCCGCTCCTGGCGGGACTGGTGCCAGGTGGACTGCGTCCTCGACCCGGAGCGGCTGTTCAACGACGTCGGCTACCTGATGGACATCGCCATCGGCGAGGACGAGGGCACGGCCAAGGGCCGCTGGCGGCTGCTGCTGCTGGAGGACTGTGACGAGCTGATCCGCGGCGAGGCCCGGCACACCGCCGGGCAGGCGCTGTCACGGCTGCTGAACCTGACGGACGGCCTGCTGGGCCAGGGCCGCAACGTCCTGGTCGGCGTCACCACCAACGAGGACCTGGAGCGGCTGCACCCCGCCGTGGTCCGGCCCGGGCGCTGCCTGGCCCGGATCGAGGTGGACCGGCTGACGCACCGGGAGGCGGTGGACTGGCTCGGCACCGACGAGGGGGTGCCGCGCGAGGGGGCGACCCTGGCCGAGCTGTTCGCGCTGCGGCGCGGCGCGGGCCCGGCGTCCCTGCTGCCGCCCCAGGGGCACGGGGCGGACGCGGGGCTGTACCTCTAGCGCGGGCGCCTCCTCCGGGAGCCGTCAGCCGCCGTAGCGGGCCCGCAGCGCGGCCACGGCGGCCGCCTCGGCCGCCTGCCGGGTCAGGCCCAGGCGGTGGGCGCGCTCCGCGTACGCCTGGGCGGCCGCGGCGGCCTCGCGGTCCGCGGCGCCGCCCTCGGCGGCGACGAAGGTGCCGCCCCGGCCGCGGGTCTCGATCACCCCGTCCGTCTCCAGCGCCCGGTAGGCCTTGGCGACGGTGTTCGCGGCCAGGCCCAGCTCCAGGGCCAGCCCGCGCACCGTCGGCAGTTTGAAACCGGCCGGGAGGCGCCCGGAGCGCGCCTGTGCGGAGATCTGCGCGCGCACCTGTTCGTAGGGGGCGGGCGCACCGGCCGAGTCGTCGAGGGCGAGCTTCAGGTTCGTCGAGGTCACGGGCCCGATTGTCGCCCATGCGCCGCCCGCCGACGGGAAATCGGGAGGCGGACCGGACGGGGCCGCCCGTAGCGTCGCCGTATGACCGTATCGATTCGTGACCTGCGTCCCGGTGACGCGGCGGACGCCGAAGCCGTCGTCCGCGTCCGCCGGGCCGCGCTCCCCTACATGATCACGACCCCCGAGGGCGTCGCCTACGAGCTGGCCGGCGCCCACCCCGACCGGCACTACCGCCTCCTGGTCGCTGAGGCGCCCGACGGCACGGTGGTGGGCAGCGCCCAGGTGGGCATCGCCCATGACAGCCCCGAGCCGGGTCAGGGATTCCTGAACGCGTACGTCGACCCCGCCCACCGGGGTCTGGGAGCGGGCGGCCCCCTCGTGCGCGCGGCGGAGCGGCACCTCGCGGAGCAGGGTGCCACCGACGTCTTCGCATGGGTCATGGACCGGCCCGCCGACCGCGCCTTCGCCGAGCGGCGCGGGTACGCGGCCCGGCGCAGCGCCCATTTCCTGCGTCTGGACCTGACCGGCGCGGCCCTGCCGGAGCTACCCGCCGTCCTCCCGGACGGCGTCGGGCTGCGGACCGCCGCCGACTTCGCGGACGACCCGCGGCCCCTGTTCGAGGCCGACGCGGAGGTCGCCGCCGACGAACCGGGCGACGTGCCGACCGAGCTGGACGACTACGAGGACTGGCTGGCGCACGTGTGGCGCGCCCCCGCCCTGGACCGGGCGCTGACCACGGTCGTCCTCGTCGACGGCGAGGTGGCGGCCTTCACCGCCGCCCACACCGACGGCTCCACGCGCTACGCATCGGCGATGACCGGCACCCGGCGCGCCTTCCGCGGCCGGGGACTGGCCACGCTCGCCAAGACCGCCTCCCTGCACCGGGCGCGGGCGGCGGGCTACACGGAGGCGTTCACGGGCAACGACAGCGGGAACGCCCCGATGCTCGCCGTCAACAAGGGCTTCGGCTACGAGATCTGCGCCTCGGAGGTCCGCTACACGAAGACCCTGTCCGAGCGGCGGCCGGGATGCTGACCGTGACCCTGCTCAAGGGTGGCGCGACCAAGATCCGCTATCCGGCCGAGCTGCTGAGCGACGACGGCGTGCGCGTCTGCGTACGGGCCCCCTGGGCGGCCCCGGGCGTCCGCGACTTCGGCTTCGTCCGCTTCGAGCCGGGCGACGTGTTCACCGAGTACTTCTGGCGGGACCGCTGGTACGCGGTCAAGGAGGTCAGAAGCGGCGCGGGCGTCCTCAAGGGCTGGTACTGCGACATCACCCGGCCCGCGGCCGTCCGGGACGGCGAGGTCGTCGTGGAGGACCTCGACCTGGACCTGTGGGTCTCGGCGGACGGGTCGCGGGTCCTGCGGCTGGACGAGGACGAGTTCGCGGCCGGCGGCCTGGCGGAGCGCGACCCCCGGGCCGCGGCGCGCGCCGTGGAGGCCCTGGACGCGCTGGAGCACCAGGCCGGCTCGGCGGCCGGCCTGACCGCTTTGCTCGGCTGAGGGGTCCCGCGCGGAGCCGTTCCTGAGGGGGTGCTTACCGGCGCCTTAAGCGGGCCCTAAGGATCGGCTCCAGGGCGGCCGAGGCCCCGGAACCGCGGGTTCCGGTGGCTAGCTTGGGCGGGCCGGAGCGGGTCGGAGGCGGCGTCGCCACCCACACGGGGGGGTGACGCCGCCTCCGGCCCGCAGCACCGGTCCGTACGCCCGTACGCCCCGCCCAGAGGAGTTCCGCCCATGTCCGCATCCCGCTCCCACGCCGCCCCGCGCACCGCCGTCCGGGCCGCAGCCCGGATCGCCGCCCTGGGCCTCGCCCCCCTCGCGGTGGCCGCGTACGCCGCCGCGCCGGCCGCCGCGCACGGTTCGATGACGGACCCGGTCAGCCGGGTGGCGGCGTGCTACGCGGAGGGGCCGGAGTCGCCCGCGTCGGCGGCGTGCAAGGCGGCCGTCGCCGCGAGCGGCGCGCAGGCGTTCTACGACTGGAACGCGGTGAACATTGCCAATGCGGCGGGCCAGAGCAAGGCGCTGATCCCGGACGGGCAGCTGTGCTCGGCGGGCAACGGCAAGTACAAGGGCCTGGACCTGCCGCGCGCGGACTGGCCGGCCAGTCCGATGACGTCCGGCGCGCACACCTTCCACTACAAGGGCACCGCCCCGCACAAGGGTTCGTTCGAGCTGTACGTCACGAAGGACTCGTACGACCCGACGAAGCCGCTGAAGTGGTCGGACCTGGAGGCCGCGCCCTTCGCGAAGGTGAGCGACCCGGGCATGCAGAACGGCGACTACGTCTTCTCCGCCGCCGTTCCGAAGAAGACCGGCCGCCACCTGATCTACAGCGTCTGGCAGCGGTCGGACAGCCCGGAGGCCTTCTACACCTGCTCCGACGTGGTCTTCGGCAAGGACGGCGGGGGCAGCGGGAACCAGCCCGCCCCGCGGCCCACCACCCGGCCCACCACCGCCCCGGCGGCTTCGGCGGACCCCGCCGCGGGCTCGTCCGCCGCGCCCGGCGGCGCCGCGCCGACGGCCGGCCCGAAGGCGCCCACGGACCAGCAGATCGCGGACGGCGCGGGCAGGTCCACGGTCGAGCACAGCGGCCACGGCGACAACGACCCGAAGACGAACGGCTCTTCGCCCGCCCCCGTCGCGGCGGCCGCCCCGGCGACCTCCCCGGCGGAGGGCGGTCTCGCCCAGACCGGCGGCGACGGCGCGACCCCGATGATCGCGATCACCGGGGCGGCCGTCCTCGCACTGGGCGCGGCCGTGCTCTTCGGAGTGGCCCGTCGCCGGACCACCGCCGGCCGGCACGGCCGCTGACGGTCACCCGTCCGCAGCGGACCGCCCGCGCGTCAGGAGAAGACCGACGCGCAGGTGGTCCGCTGCGCGTGCTGCGGGTCGAGCGCGTTGGCCGCCTCGTGCCAGGCGATCCGGTCGGTCAGGCCGATCGCGACGTGCTCGGAGACGTCGACCGCGCACAGGTCCTGGAGCAGCACGTTGTGTACGTTCGGCCCGTCGAGGAACTGGGTGCGGTAGGGGGTGACCACCTCGTCGAACCGGGTCGCGATGACGGTGTAGTTCACTCCCGGCACGGTGTCGCCGCCCGCGTTCAGCTTGGTCACGAAGGGCGATCCCGCGACCTGGTCGGCCAGCCCCGGGGTCGCCGAGTTGATCAGGTCCCCGGCGCCGGGAAAGTAGGGCAGGAGCTTGGTCAGGCCGAGCAGGGTGGTTCCGTGGTTGTCGGGGGCGAGGCCGACCAGGGCGTTGGTCTTGGCGGCGCCGCCGAGGAACTTCAGGTAGTAGTTCGGCATCATGCCGCCCTGCGAGTGCCCGACGATGTCGGTCTTCGCGGCGCCGGTGGAGGCGAGCACCTTGTCGACGAAGATGTCGAGCTGGCCCGCGGACTTGTCGATCGGGCCGAGCCCGTTGAAGAGGGGCACGCCGGGCAGCTGCCCGTAGTCGAGGGAGTAGACGCAGTACCCGCGGTTCACGAGGTACGGGGCGAAGCCGAGCCAGTTGTCCACGGAGTTGCCGAAGGTGCCGTGGACCAGCACGACGGGGCGCGGGTGCGCGGCGGAGGGCTTGCAGGACCAGTTGTTCCATCCGCTGTGGGGGGCGGTGTCCGCCTGGGCCGGTCCCGTGGGTGCCAGGGCGGCGGCGGCGAGGGCGAGGACGGCCAGCGGGCGGAGCAGGCGTCGTCTCCAGGGCAGCATCGAGTGATCTCCTTGCGGGTCAAGGGGAACGTGCGGGGGGAGGGCGTGGGGGTCCCGTGATCCGGATCACATGGGGGTGCTGCTGCCGCCAAATTACGGGCGGGTAGCAGGACTTGGAAGTTACGCGTCAGTAAAGAATGCGTGTCCTGGGCCGAATGGGCTCATGCGGCGGGTACGGGCGCCCCCGCGCGCCGTATATGGGCCGCCCGCGGGCATGGCCGGCGGGGCACGGCCGCGCTCACGCCGCCAGGCTGCCGCGGGCGATGGCGGAGGGGCCGAAGCGGGCCCGGATCCGGTCCGTGACCGCCTCCAGCCGGCGGGCCTTCTCGTCCTCGGGGTCGAAGGTCAGCTGGTGGGCGGCCCGGTCGGCCGGGGTCAGGTCCTCGGCGCGCAGCGAGAGCGCGCGGACCCGGGCCCGCTGGAGCCCGAGGGCCGCGTGGACGGCGTAGGCCGTGGCGGTCAGGGTGGCCGAGTGGGCGGTGGGCTCGGGCAGCACCCGGGTCCGGGTCAGGGTCGTGCGGTCCGCGCAGCGCACGGTGAGGGAGAGCGCGCGGCAGACCTGGTCCCCCGCGCGCAGCCGGGCGCCGAGCTCCTCGGCGAGGGAGAGCAGGGCGCGGCGGTGGCGTACGGGGTCCAGCTCGTCCCGGTCGAAGGGGCGCTCGGCGGCCAGTGACCGCGCGGCCGCGCCGGGCAGCACCGGGGTGCGGTCGATGCCGTGGGCCCGCTCGTGCACCTCGCGCCCGGTCCGGGGTCCCAGGAGCCGCCGCAGGGTCGCGGGCGGGGCGGCGGCGACCCGGCCGACGGTGTCGAGGCCGTAGGAGCAGAGCACCCGGGCGGCCTTGGGGCCCACCCCGGCCAGGGTCACGACGGGCCGGGCGGCCAGGAACTCCCGTACGGCGGCGGGCTCGTCCGGGACCAGCACGGTGTGCCCGGGTCCGGCCGCGCGGGCCGCCATCGTGGCCAGCATCGGGTTCCCGGCGGCGCCGATGGCGCACTCGGCGCCGTACAGGGCGAGGGCGCGCACCCGGATCACCGCGGCGAGGTCCGCCGCGTCCCGCCCGAAGTAGCGCAGGGCGCCCCGGACATCGGCGAGGGCCCCGTCGGGCGGCAGCGGCTGGACCACCGGGGTGAGGGCGCCGAGCAGGGCGAGCAGCCCGGCGTGGGTGGGTGCGTCGAGCGGGGTTCCGTCGGCCCGCCGGAAGCTCAGGCACAGGACCGGCGCCCCGCGCGCGGCCGTTCCCGGGCCCGGTGCCGCGTTCATCCCGCGCTCCCGGGGCTGGAGTGCCAGAGCTTGCGGCCCGTGGCGGGGCCGGTGCCCGGGGGCTGGAGGTCGGCCCAGGGGTTCAGCTCGTACCCGGTCGGCAGCTGGATCGTCCGGCGCGGGCGGGTGGGCGCGGCGGATTCTTCCGGCGGTCCTTCCGGCGGTCCTTCCGGCGGTCCTTCCGGCTCCGCGGGACCTTCCGGTCCGACCGGTTCCGCCGGTTCCGCCAGGCGGGCCGCGACCGCCTCCAGGCCACCCGTGGCCCGCAGTTCGGCCAGTTCGGCCAGGTTCCAGGCGGCCGAGCCGACCACGCTCAGGCTCTGCGGGCCGCGCCGCTGGACCACTCCGCGCACCAGCAGCAGGAAGGAGTGGAAGACGGTGTGGGCGCACGTCGCGTGGCTGTCGTCGAAGAAGGCGAGGTCGACCAGGCCGCTGCCGTCGTCGAGGGTGGTGAAGATGACCCGCCTCCCGGAGCGGATCGGCGGGGTCTGGGTGGCCGCCTTGGCGCCCGCGACCAGGACGCTCTGGCCGTGGGCGGCGGTGCGCAGGGCGCGGGCCGGGACCACTCCCAGCTCGGCCAGGAAGGCCTGGTGGTCCCCCATCAGGTGGCGGGAGGCGTCCATGCCGAGCACGCCGAGTTCGGCGCTGAGCCGTTCGGCGTCGTCCAGGTCGGGCAGCCCGGCGGATGCCGTGGACCGGCCGCCGTCCAGCGGGAGCTGGGGTCCGTGTCCGCCCTTCGACCGCTGGGCGCCGTGCAGTTCGGACAGGTGCAGCAGCAGGTCGCGCCGGTTGGCGCCGAAGGCGTCCAACGCGCCGACCTGGGCGAGCCGTTCGGCGACCGGCCGGCCCGGCCGGGCCCGCTCCCAGAAGTCGCGCAGGGAGCCGTAGGGCTGTCCGGCTTCGATCCGCGCGGACTCGGCCTCGCTGATGCCGTGGACGTCGCAGAGCGCGAGCCGCAGCCCCCAGCGCCCCGCGCCTCCCTCCCCATCGGACACCAGTTCGATCCGATGGGCGGCGCCCGACCGGTTCACGTCCAGCGGCAGCACGGGCACCCCGCGCCGCCGCGCGTCCGCGAGCAGCAGCCGCTTGGGGTACATGCCGGGGTCGTGGGTGAGCAGCCCGGCGTAGAAGGCGGCCGGGTGGTGCGCCTTGAGCCAGGCGGACTGGTAGGTCGGCACCGCGAAGGCCACCGCGTGCGCCTTGCAGAAGCCGTACGAGCCGAAGGCCTCGACGATCTCCCAGGTACGGGCGATCACCTCGGGCGCGTAGCCGTGTCCGGCGGCCCGGGCCGCGAACCAGAGCTTGATCCGGGCCTGCGAATCCGGGTCGGACAGCCCGCGCCGCACCCGGTCGGCCTCGTCCCGCCCGCAGCGGGTCATGATGTCGACGATCTCGATGATCTGCTCGTGGAAGACGACGACCCCGTAGGTCTCGCGCAGCGGCCGCGCCAGGTCCTCGTGCGGGAAGCGGACCGGCGCCCGCCCGTGCCGGGCCTCGATGAAGGGGCGCACCATGTCGGCCGCGACCGGGCCCGGCCGGAAGAGCGAGATGTCCACGACGAGGTCGTGGAAGGTGGCGGGCTGGAGCCGCCCCACCAGGTCGCGCTGGCCGGGCGATTCGATCTGGAAGCAGCCCAGCGTCTCGGCGGACCGGATCAGCTCGTACGTCGCCCGGTCGCCCGGCGGGACCTGCGCCGGGTCGTCCAGGTCCAGCTCCCGCCCGGTGCCGCGCCGGATCTCGGCGACGGCGTGCGCCATCGCCGACTGCATCCGCACCCCGAGCACGTCGAGCTTGAGCAGCCCGAGGTCCTCGACGTCGTCCTTGTCGAACTGGGACATGGGGAAGCCCTCGCCGCTGGTGGGGACCACCGGCGTACGGGCGAGCAGCGAGGCGTCGGAGAGCAGCACCCCGCACGGGTGCATGGCGACCCCGCGCGGCAGCGCGTCCAGCGCCTCGACCAGGTCCCACAGCCGCCCGTGCAGCTCGCCCCGCTCCTGCCGTTCGCGCACCTCGCGCAGCTCGGGCAGTTCGGCGAGGGCCGCGCGGGCGTCGCGGGCCCGGATGTGCGGGAAGGCCTTGGCGAGCCGGTCGGTCTCGGCGGGGTCCAGGGACAGCGCGGCGCCCACGTCGCGGATGGCGTGGCGGACCCGGTAGGTCTCGGGCATGGCGACGGTGGCGACCCGTTCGCCGCCGAAGCGGTCGAGGATGCGGCGGTAGACCTCCAGGCGGCGCGCGGACTCCACGTCGATGTCGATGTCGGGCAGGACCCGCCGGCGCTTGGACAGGAAGCGCTCCATCAGCAGCCCGTGCTCGACCGGGTCGGCGTGCGCGATGCCGAGGAGGTGGTTGACCAGGGAGCCGGCGCCGGAGCCGCGGGCGGCCACCCGGATGCCCATGTCCCGGATGTCGTCCACCACGTGGGCGACCGTCAGGAAGTACGAGGCGAAGCCGTGGTAGGCGATGATGTCCAGCTCGTGCCGCATCCGCTCGCCGTACACGGGGTCGTCCGCGTGCCCGCGCAGCACCAGGCCCGCCGCGCAGCGGGAGGCGAGCACCCGCTGCGCGGTGCGGTGGGCGGCGCCGACGAGCCGGGGCTCGGGGAAGTGCACCTCGCCGATGCCGAGGTCGTCCGCGGGGTCGACCACGCAGGCCTCGGCGGTGGCGAGGGTCTCGGCCAGCAGGGCCCGGGCTCCGGAGGGGCCCAGACCGGCCGCGAGCGCGATGCGGTCGGCGGCCTCGGCCATGGCGGCGGGGCCCTTGAGCCAGCGCTCGCCGCTGTCGAGGCCGCGCCGGGGGTCGACGGGAACGAGCCGGCGGGCCGCGTCCAGGACGTCGGCGACCGGGCCCTGGCCCTGGTCGGCGTACCGCACGGCGTTGCTGAGCACGGCCCGTACGCCCTGTTCGGCGGCGAAGCCGACGGTGCGGGCGGCGAGGCGCAGCGAGCCGGGGCCGGTGCCCGCCCGGGCGCCGGTGCGGCCGTGGTCGACGGCCTCCAGGCGCAGGTCGTCGCCGTAGACCTCCCGCCAGGGGGCGAGCAGCCGGGCGGCCCGGTCGGGGCGGCCCGCGGCGAGCGCGCGGCCGACCTCGGAGTCGGGGCCGAGCAGGACGCACACGCCGCTCGCGCCGCGCAGGGCGTCCCAGGGCAGCAGCGGGGAGCCGGCGCCGCCCCGGACGCGGGCGTGGGCGGCGGTGATCATCCGGCAGAGTTCGGCCCAGCCCGCGGCGCCGTCCCGGGCGAGGAAGAGCGCCCGGGTGGCGGATTCGTCGATGAAAGCGCCCCCTTTGACGGGGGTGACGGGGCTGCGGAGCCGGTGGGAGGCCTCTCCGCGCGCGGCGGCTGCCGGGGCGGCGGGGACGGGGGCCGGGGCCACCGCCAGGCCGACGCCGAACAGGGGGCGGATCCCGGCCTTCTCGCACGCCTTCAGGAAGCGGACCGCGCCGGCGAGGGTGTCGCGGTCGGTGAGCGCGAGGGCGTCCATGCCGCGCTCCGCGGCCCGCTCGGCCAGCCGTTCGGGATGCGAGGCGCCGTAGCGCACGGAGAACCCCGAAACGGTGTGCAGATGCGTAAAGCCCGGCATCCGCGGCCTCCTGCTGATCTCGATGCGCCCGACACTCCTTCGCCCTCCCCCGCTCTCCACCATAGAGCAATTCGAATGTCCGTGCGAAACACATGTTCGACCGCTCGGGTTCGCGCACCGGCCGCCCGGTCATCCGTTCGGCCCACCCCTGCTGCGCCCGGACCCCGCCCGGTCGAGCGTGAAGGCATGAACCGGCCCACCGATACCGCAGCAGGCCCCTCGGGCAGCGCCGCCCGCCCGTCCGGCGGCTTCCTCGCCGAGGTCAAGGACGCCGTGACCACCCGGGCAGCCCTGCTCGTCCTGGGGGTGCTGGCACTCCAGCTCGCCTTCATCACCTCCTACATCGGCGCCTTCCACCACCCGAAGCCGAGCGAGATCCCGCTGGCGGTCACCGCCCCCGCCGCCCGGCTCACCGAGCGGTCCGTGCAGCAGCTCGGCGCGCTGCCCGGCACGCCCCTCGACCCCCGCGCGGTCAAGGACGAGGCCACCGCCCTGCGCCAGATCCGCAACCGGGACGTGGACGGCGCACTGATCATCGACCCCGGCGGCACCACCGACCGACTGCTCGTCGCGGGCGGCGCCGGCGCCTCGCTCTCCCAGGCACTCGAAGAGGTCGTCGGGCGGGCCGAGAAGGCCCAGGGCCGCACGGTCGCGGTCACCGACGTGGCGCCCTCCGCCGCGGGCGACGGGCGCGGCCTCAGCTCCTTCTACCTCGTCGTCGGCTGGTGCGTGGGCGGCTACCTGTGCGCCGCGATCCTCGCGATCAGCGCGGGGGCCCGGCCCGCCAACTCCGCCCGCGCCGTCATCCGGCTCGGCGCGCTGCTGGTGTACTCCCTGGCCGCCGGGCTGCTCGGCGCGGTGATCGCGGGCCCGGTGCTGGACGCGCTGCCCGGCAGCATCCCCGCCCTGTGGGGCCTCGGCACCCTGGTCGTCTTCGCGGTCGGCGCGATCACCCTGGCCCTCCAGGGGCTGGCCGGCGTGGTCGGCATCGGCCTGGCCATCCTGCTGGTGGTCGTCTTCGGCAACCCGAGCGCGGGCGGCGCCTACCCCTACCCGCTGCTGCCGCCGTTCTGGAAGGCCATCGGCCCCGTCCTTCCGCCGGGCGCGGGCACCTACGCCGCCCGCTCCATCGCCTACTTCAAGGGCAACGGCACCGGCCCCCCGATGCTGATCCTGGCGGGCTGGGCCCTCCTCGGCTCCGCGGTGACCCTGGCCTGCGCCCTCGCCCACCGGGGGCGCCCGGGACCGGCCGTGGGCAGCGGCCTGCCCGGGTCGGACGCCGCCGACGAGAGCGCCGTGTGAGCACCCCCGTACGGGCCCGCCCACCCTCGCGCGGGCCCGTACGGCGGACGGCCCCGCGCCACCCGGAAGAGCCGCCCGGAAGCGGAAGCGCGGGCGCCGGAAAGGCCCCGCGAGTGCGCCCTACCGCGCTCCTCCCCCAGCGCGCACAATCACCTGGACGGCTTCACCGTCGACCGTGAGGGAGGGACGCGTGCACAACCGGGTGCGCACCGCGGACGGACGGCATCTGATGGTGGAGCGCTTCGGCGACCCGCGCGGCAGACCCGTCTTCCTGCTGCACGGCACTCCGGGCAGCAGGCTCGGCCCCGCCCCCCGGGGCATGGTCCTCTACCAGCGCCGGATGCAGGTCATCGCCTACGACCGCCCCGGCTACGGCGACTCCGACCGGCTGCGCGGCCGCACGGTCGCCGACGCCGTCCAGGACGTGGCCGCCATCGCCGACGCCCTCGGGCTGGAGCGGTTCGCCGTGGCCGGCCGCTCCGGCGGCGCCCCGCACGCCCTGGCCTGCGCGGCGCTGCTGCCCGAGCGGGTCACCCGGACGGCGGCCCTGGTGGGCCTCGCGCCGTGGGACGCGGACGGGCTCGACTGGTTCGACGGCATGACCGCCTCGAACGTGCGCGAGTACACCACCGCCTCGGTGGACCCCGAGGAACTGGCCGCCCGGCTGACCCCGCGGGCCGCCGCCATCGGCAAGGACCCGGGGCGACTGCTGGACGAACTGCGCATCGAACTCACCGACAACGACCGGATGATCGTCGCGGACGCCGGGCTGCGCTCGATGCTCCTGCGCAACTTCCGCGAGGGGCTGCGCAATTCGGCGGACGGCTGGATCGACGACGCCCTCGCCCTGTGCAGCCCCTGGGGGTTCGACCCGGCCGGCATCCGCTGCCCGGTGATGATCTGGCACGGCGAACAGGACGTGTTCTCCCCGGTCGGCCACTCGCGCTGGCTGGCCGAGCGGATCCCCGGCGCGACCGCCACCATCGACCCCGGTGCGGCCCACTTCGCGGCCCTGCGCGCCCTGCCGGAGATCCTCACCTGGCTGCTGCGCGACCTCCCCGGCCCGCCCGAACAGCACCGGCGGCCCGCCTGACGGCGACCGCGCGGGGACCCGCGGGTGACCGGAAAAGGAAATGCGTCACTCTTTCCCTAGAACGCTTGACCATGCGTCATGTCCCGGTTGCCAATAGGGCGTGGACGAGTAAAGTCCACGCATGACACGAGCGTGACGCTCTTGTCAATCCCCCGCCCATTCACATGGCCCCCTCAAGGACGGTGTCGTGAACACTTCCGCAACCCCCGCGACCAGCACGGTCAAGACCCACCGGGTCCCGCTCGCCCAGATCGACGTCCGCAGCGCGTCTTCCGCCGTCGCGCTCGGACGAGTGCTGCGCGCGGAATCCGGCCGACCGGTTCAGGCACCCATCTTCAACTCTGCGCTCTGACCCCGAAGCAGGCGCTCTAGACTGGTGGAATGACCGGCCTGATCGCTTTTCGCGAGATCGTCCTGAAGGTTCACAGCAGATGCGATCTCGCTTGTGATCATTGCTATGTCTATGAACACGCAGATCAGAGCTGGCGAGCCCGGCCGAAGGTGATCTCCCCCGAGGTCATTTCGCACACCGCGTCGCGGCTCGCCGAACATGCCCGTGATCATGCACTCCCCTCCGTCACGGTGATTCTTCACGGAGGGGAACCCCTGCTGGCGGGACCGGACCGGCTCCGGCTGGTGTGCGAGGAGTTCACCCGGGCCCTCGCCGGAACAGCTGCGCTGGACCTGCGCATCCACACCAACGGCCTCCAGCTGAGCCCGCGCTACCTCGACCTCTTCGCCGCCTTCGGCGTCCGGGTCGGCATCTCCCTCGACGGGGACCGCGCCGCCAACGACCGCCACCGCCGCTTCGCGGACGGCCGCACCAGCCACCCGCAGGTCCTCGCCGCCGTGGCGCTGCTCCGTTCGGCCCCCTACCGCCACCTCTACCAGGGCCTGTTGTGCACCGTGGACGTGGCCAACGACCCGGTCGCCGTGCTCGACGCCCTCGTCGCCCTCGAACCCCCGCGCGTGGACTTCCTGCTCCCCCACGCCACGTGGGAGAGCCCGCCGCCGCGCCCGGACGGCGCTCCCGACGCCTACGCCCGCTGGCTGCTGCGCGTCTTCGACCACTGGGACCGGATCGGCCGTCCCGTGCCCGTACGGATCTTCGAATCGCTGGCCAGTACCCTGCGCGGCGGCCCCAGCCTGACCGAGTCCCTGGGGCTGGCACCGACCGACCTCGTGGTCGTGGAGACGGACGGGACCCTGGAGCAGGTCGACTCGCTCAAGAGCGCCTACGAGGGCGCCGCCGCCACCGGCTTCGACGTCTTCTCCCACACCTTCGACCAGGTCGCGGCCCATCCGGGGGTGCGCGCCCGGCAGCTCGGGCTGGCGGGCGTCAGCGGGGAATGCCGCCGCTGCCCCGTCGTACGCTCGTGCGGCGGCGGCCTCTACACCCACCGCTACCGCGCCGCGAACGGCTTCGCCAACCCCTCCGTCTACTGCGCCGACCTGCGCGAACTGGTCGACGGGGTCGAGGGCCGCACCGCCGCCGAGGCGACCGCCTCCGAGCTGACCGATCCGGCCGAACTGGGCGCCTCCCAGCACCAGTTGACCCGGGTCCTGCTCGCCCGGCTGCATGCGGAGCTGACCGAGTTCGCCCCCCGCGCGGAGGGCGGGGCCGCCTGGGCGCGGGCCTGGGAGCTGCTGGGGGCGGTGGAGGACGCGGGCGGTGCGGGGGCGGACGCGCTGGACGCCGTACTGGCGCACCCCTACACCCGGACCTGGGTGCTGGCCGCCCTGGACGCGGCCGGGGAAGGGCGCCCCGACGGGCCGGAGGCGGCGCTGCGGCTGGCCGCGCTGGCCGCCGCCGCCGTGCTGCGCGGCGGCCTGGACCTGCCGGCCGAGGTGGCCTACCGGGACGGCGAGGTGTACCTGCCCACGCTGGGGCTGCTGCGGCTCGGGGAGCCCGGCACCGACGGCCGGGCCACGCTGCGGGCCGCCGGGGAGGGCTACACGGCCCACGACGGCCGCTCCGCGCACCGCTTCGGCCGGGCCGCCGGGGACGCGCGCTGGCAGCCCGTACGGTCCTGGTCGCCGGGACCGCGGGGCCCGGCGGTGGCGCTGGACGACCTCGACCCGTACCGCACCTGCTTCGCCCGCCCCCCGCGGCTGCGGCTCGGCGCGGGCGAGGCCGAGGAGTGGCGCGAGCGCCTCGGCGCGGCCTGGGCGCTGCTGCACCGGGCGGTACCGGAGTTCGCGCGGGCGGCGGCGGGCAGCGTGAGCACCCTGACCCCGCTGGCGGGCGGCCCGCGGGCGGTCGGCTGGGGCGAGGCGGGCCGCCACGGCCCCGGCGCGCTGGGCCTGCCGTACGCGGCGGGGGTCGGGGAGACCGCCCTGGCGCTGCTGACCGGGCAGCGGCGGGCCCGGCTGCGGGCGCTGACGGAGGTGACCGACCTGTACGCGCTGGACGGGGCCTGGGAGCACCCCTCGCCCTGGCGGGAGCGGCCGGTTCCGGTGTCCCGGCTGCTGGCGGACGTGCACGAGCGGGTCGCCGTGGAGGCGTACCGGCGGGCCACCGAGCCGCACTACCCGGCGGGCACGGACCGGATCCACCGGGCGCTGGACCGGCTCGCCGGGGCGGCCGAACTGACCAGCACCGGCAAGCGGCTGGTGGAGGAGCTGCGCTGGGAGGCCAAGGCGGTCGACGCGTGAGCGGCCGCACGTCCGCCGCGCCCCCGGCCGCACCCCCCGCCACCCCGTCGGCCCCGCTCCCCGCCACCCGCCCGGCCGCGGCCGTCCCGAGCGCGCCCGCGCTCGCCGCCCAGCTGCGGCTGCTCGGGGTGCGCCCCGGGGCGCGGCTCCTGGTGCACGCCTCGCTGCGCGGCACCGGACTGCGCGCCGAGCGGCTGCGCGAGGCCCTGCTCGGGGTGCTGGGCCCCCGCGGCACGCTGGTGGTCCCCGCCTTCACCGCGGCCAACTCCCGCACCTCCAGCGCCCACCTGGCCCGGACGGCGGGCCTCAGCGACGCCGAGGCGGCGGCCTTCCGGGAGCGGATGCCCGCCTTCGATCCGGCGCACACCCCGAGCGAGGACATGGGCGTCTTCGCGGAGGCGGTGCGCACCGCGCCGGGGGCCGTGCGCAGCGGCCATCCGCAGACCTCCTTCGCGGTGCTGGGCGCGGACGCGGGGCGGTTCGCCGCCGGGCACCGGCTGACCTGCCATCTGGGTGAGGATTCGCCGTTGGGAACGCTGTGCCGGGAGGGGGGGCAGGTACTGATGATCAATGTGGGATTTTCCGTCTGTACCGCTTTCCATCTCGCGGAGTATCGAATTCCGAAGCCGCCCTTGCGCATGTACGCGTGTGTGGTGAAGGTGAACCATCCGGGGCGGCGGCAGGGGGAGGAGTGGACGGCGTACGAGGACGTCGCGCTCGACGACGGTGATTTCGCGGAGATCGGCCGGGCCTTTCCGCCGCACAAGGTGCGCGAGGGGCGGCTGGGAGGGGCGTCGGCCACGATCTTCGGTATTCCTGATGCCGTTGATCACGCCGTTACCTGGATGACCGAAAACAGACGCTGATTGACTGAACCATGAGGCGATGTGGCGAAGCAGCTCCGGAATGATGTTTCTTCGCTTCACATCTTCGGGACGGGGGTCGTGTGCCCGCATCAGTGCAGCCGTACTTTTTTCTCAGTTATGCGCATACGCCGAGGTTCGGGGCCGGGGGGCCCGACCCGGACATGTGGGTGGAGCGGCTTTTCCGTGATCTCTCCGGACACGTCATGGCGCTCACCGATCTGCCCGCCGGAGCCGACGCCGGTTTCATGGACCGGGAGATACGCAGCGGTGAAGGCTGGTCGGAACGGCTCGGCACGGCGCTGGCCACCTGTCGGGTCTTCGTCCCGCTGTTCTCGCCGCGGTACTTCGCCAGTGAGATGTGCGGAAAGGAATGGTTCGCCTTCGCGCACCGCACCATCCAGCGGACCGCCGTCAGCGGCGAACCCGCCGAGGCCATCGTGCCCGCCCTGTGGGTGCCGGTGCCGCCCGCGCAGCTGCCCGGTCCCGCCGAGCGGCTCCAGTTCAACCACAACACCTTCGGCGAGCGCTACGTCACCGACGGGCTCTACGGTCTGATCAAACTGCGCGGGTACGCGGAGCAGTACGAGCGGGCCGTCTACGAACTGGCCAAGCGCATCGTGCGCGTCGCCGAGTCCGTGCGCCTGGAGATCAGCCGCCCGATGGACTACCGGGTGGTGCCCAGCGCCTTCGGCGGTCCCGGAGTCTCGGGCGGTCCCGGGACCGCGGCCCGCACCCTGCACGTCACGGTGGCCGCAGCCACCCGGCACGACCTGCCCGAGGGCCGCAGCCCCGAGTACTACGGCGACAGCGCCCTGGACTGGAACCCCTACCACCCGGCGGCCCAACGGCCCGTGGCCTACGTCGCGGAGGACCTGGTGCGCTCCCTCAACTACCAGACCACCCTGGCCTCCTTCGACGACGACGCCGGGCACTTCGACACCAAGCAGCCGCCGACCCGCCCGGAGATCCTGATCGTCGACCGCTGGGCCGTCGCCGACGACCTGCGCCGCCAGCGCCTGGCCGCCTTCGACCAGGACCCGCGGCCCTGGGTGAGCGTGGTCGTGCCGTGGAACCGCTACGACCACCAGAGCCGGACCAGGGAAGCCGAGTTGACCGGCCGGCTGGAGGACACCATGCCGGTCAAGATGAGCCAGGGCCGGATCGCCTGCCGGGCCGCCGCCAACGGGGTGGCGAACATGGAGACGCTCGGGCAGATCCTGCCGCAGGTGGTCGAGGCGGCCGCGCAGCAGTTCCTCAGACACGCCCAGGTCTATCCGCCCGCGGGCGGCGCGCACTCCGAACGGCCCCGGCTGCTCGGGCCGATGGGCATGACCGGGCCACCGGCGCCGCCGCCCGCGCCGTTCCCACCCGACACCGAAGGGCACCACACCCGCACCAGCGGGCAGCACCCGGACGCCGACGGACCGACCAACGAAGCGGGGGACGCGGATGACAGCCAGTCGTGACGGACGGATCGTCACCTTCTACTCGTACAAGGGCGGCACCGGCCGCACCATGGCACTGGCCAACACCGCCTGGATCCTCGCCGCCAACGGCAAGCGGGTCCTCGCCGTGGACTGGGACCTGGAGGCGCCGGGGCTGCACCGGTTCTTCCACCCGTTCCTCGACCCCTCCACCCTCGGGGCCACCACCGGGATCATCGACCTGATCAGCGAGTACGCCTGGGCGGCGACCAGTCCGGCGCAGCGCTCCGACGACTGGCACAAGGACTACGCGCGGATCCAGCCGCACGCGGTCTCCCTCACGCCCGAGACCCTCGGCTGGGAGTTCCCCGACGGCGGCACCCTCGACTTCGTCTCCGCGGGCCGGCAGAACCGCGAGTACTCCGCCACCGTCTCCACCTTCGACTGGGACAACTTCTACGACCGGCTCGGCGGCGGCCACTTCTTCGACGCCCTGCGCGAGGACATGAAGCGGAACTACGACTACGTCCTCATCGACAGCCGGACCGGGCTCAGCGACATCGCCGACATCTGCACGGTCCACCTCCCCGACATCCTGGTCGACTGCTTCACCCTCTCCGACCAGTCCATCGACGGCGCCGCCTCGGTGGCGCGGCAGATCGACGAGCGGTTCAACGACCGCGGCATCAAGATCTACCCGGTCCCGATGCGCATCGACGAGGGCGAGAAGGAGAAGGCCGACGCGGGCCGCGCGCTGGCCCGGATCAAGTTCGACCGCTTCCCCAGCGGCCTGGGCGGCGACGAACTCACCGCCTACTGGGGCGCTGTGGAGATCCCCTACCGGCCCTACTACGCCTACGAGGAGACGCTGGCCACCTTCGGCGACGAGGCCGGGCTCACCAACTCCCTGCTCTCCGCCTTCGAACGGCTCACCACGGTGGTCACCGAGGGCGAGATCACCTCCATGCCCGCCATCGGCGAGGAGGTGCGGCTGCGCATCCGCGACGCCTTCACCCGGCGCCGCCCCGCCCTGCCCGCCGACCTCTTCCTCTCCTACGTCGCCGAGAACCGGATGTGGGCCGACTGGATCGAGTCGGTGCTCACCCGGGCCGGCTTCCGGGTCGTGCCGAAGGACGTCTCCGCGGAACGCCCGCCCGAGGCCACCCCCGGGGACACCCTCGGCGGCGCGGGGATCAGCATCGACACCGCCGCCCGGACCGTCGTACTGCTCTCCAGCGCCTACCTCAAGTCCGCCCGGGCGGTGGACGTCTGGGAGCGGGCCGCGGCCGAGGACCCGACCGGCGGGCGCCGCCAGCTGGTGCCGCTGCGCGTGGGCGACGTACGCCTGAGCACCCCGTACATCGACCGCAATCCGGTGGACCTCTTCCGCCTCGACGAAGCGCACGCGACCACGGCCCTGCTGCGGGCGGTCGAGCGGCCGATGGCCCTCAACGACGGCGTCAACAGCGCCACGGCGCCCGGCCCGCGCTTCCCCGGCACGGTGCCGAAGATCTGGAACGCGCCGCCCCGCAACCCCGGATTCACCGGGCGCTCCATCGTGCTGGAGCGCATGCGCGACCAGCTCGGCGGCGGCATGGCCGTGGTCCTGCCGCAGCCGCAGACCCTCTACGGGCTCGGCGGGGTGGGCAAGACGCAGGTCGCGCTGGAGTACGTCCACCGGTTCATGGCCGACTACGACCTGGTGTGGTGGATCTCCTCCGAGCAGACGGACGACGTGGTCGCGGCCCTCGCGGAGCTGGCCGTCCGGCTCGGGGCGCAGACCGGCGAGGACATGGCGGCGGCCTCGCAGGAGGCGATCGACCTGCTGCGGCGCGGGGTGCCCTCCTCGCGCTGGCTGCTCGTCTTCGACAACGCGGACGACCCGGAGACCCTCAAGCGGTTCTTCCCGCCGGGCGGCCCCGGGCACGTCCTGGTCACCTCCCGCAACCAGAGCTGGTCGCAGTACGGGGATGCGCTGCCCGTGGACGTCTTCCTGCGCGAGGAGTCCATCGAGCACCTCCAGCGGCGGGCCCCCGGGCTCACCAAGGACGACGCCGAGCAGGTCGCGATCGCGGTCGGCGACCTGCCGCTCGCCGTCGAGCAGGCCGGTGCCTGGATCGCGGAGACCGCGACGCCCGTCTCGGCCTACCTGGAGCAGCTCGCCCAGCAGGCGGCCCGGGTGCTGGCGCTGAACCAGCCGCCCGGCTACCCGGAGCCGGTCGCGGCCACCTGGAACGTCTCCATAGAACGCCTGCAGAGCCGCTCCCCCGCCGCGGTGCGGCTGCTCCAGCTCTGCGCGTTCTTCGCACCCGAGCCGATCTCGGCGAACCTCCTCTACAGCAAGGAGATGATCGACGCCCTCAAGCCCTACGACTCCTCGCTCCAGGAGAAGCTGGTCCTGGGCCGGGTGATCCGGGAGATCGGCCGCTTCGCGATGGCCAAGGTCGACCAGGTCAGCAACAGCATCCAGGTGCACCGCCTCGTGCAGGCCGTGATCCGGGCGCAGTTGAGCGAGGAGGAGCAGCGCGAGGCCCGGCACGCGGTGCACCGGATCCTGGCGGGCGCCCGGCCGGACGACGACGAGCCGATAGACAACCCGGAGACCTGGCCGCGCTTCAACACCATCTGGCCGCACCTGACCCCGTCCGAGGCCCGGTTCTGCAAGGAGCCGGAGACCCGGCGGCTGCTGATCGACCGGGTCCGCTACCTGTGGAAGCGCGGCGACTTCAAGGCGGCCTACCAGCTCGGCGAGGAGCTGCGCGAAACCTGGAAGGAGACGCTCGGCGGCGACGACCTCCAGTACCTCTACCTGCGCTTCCACCTGTCCAACATCCTGCGCTCGCAGGGGCGGTTCGTGGAGGCCAAGGAGCTGGACGAGGTCACCCTGGAGCGCCAGCGCACGGCGCTGGGCCCCTCGCACCCGCACACCTACATGACCACCAGCGGCCTGGCGATGGACCTGGGCACCCTCGGCCGCTACGGCGAGGCGATGGAACTGGCGACGGCCGCCCACGAGGGGTTCAGCCAGATCTTCCACGAGTCCCACCCCCGGACCCTGGCGGCCGCGAACAACCTGGCGCTGAACCTGCGGATGGTCGGGCAGTACGCCCGGGCCCGCGAGATCGACCAGGAGGTCTTCGACCGGCGCACCGAAGTGCTCGGCCCGGACCACCCGTACACCCTGTCCTCGGCCCAGAGCCTGGCCCGCGACCTGCGGGAGGTCGGCCGCTACGACGACTCGGTGCAGCTGCTGAGCCGGACCTACGAGATCTACAAGCGGCAGCTGGGCCGCGCCTTCCCGGGCACCCTGGCCGCCGCGAAGTCCCTCGCCGTCTCGCTGCGCCGGGCCGGCGAACTGGAGGACGCGCGGCGGCTGACCACCGCGACCCGCAACCGCTACCGGGCCAAGTACACCTCGGTCAACCCGGACCTGCTGGCCTGCGAACTCAACCTGGCCGCCGACCTGTTCGCCATCGGCGACGCGGCCGGAGCGCGGGACCTGGCGCAGGAGGTCGTCGACGAGTACGTGAAGGTGCCGGGCGAGCGCCACCCGTACACGCTGGCCGCGATCAACAACCTCGCGGTGTTCCACTGGGGTTCGGGCGCCGCGGAGACCGCCGAGACCATGCTGCGCCAGGTGATCGGGCACCTGCGCGAGGTCCTCGGCGACAACCACCCGCACACCATCTTCGCCAACCTGAACCTGGCGAACACCCTGGCCGACCTCGGGGATCCGGAGGGCGCGCTGGAGCTGGAGCGGATGGCGGTGATGCGGCTGCGCGAGGCGCTCGGCGCGCACCACCCCGAAACCCTGGCGAGCGCCTCGAACATGGCGGTCAGCCTGGACTCGATGGGCCGCAAGGAGGAGGCCGCGCGGGTCCGCGCGGAGGCGGTGAACGAGCTGACCCGGCTCCTCGGCGAGGACCACGGCCTGACCCGCTACGCACGCGACGAGCGCCGGGTCCACCGCGACCTGGAGCCGCTGGCGGTGTGACCGCCCGCGAGCGGGGCGGCGGCCGGGGACCGGGCAGGTCCCGGCGGCCGCCCCGCGCACCACTGGACCGCAGACTGGGGGGTTCGCCGTGACCGACAGCATGACCTTTCGCAACGAAGACCTGCCGGCCCTCTTCCACCACACCGACCAGGCGGCGATCTCCCGGCAGCGGGAGTCCACGCAGGCCGTCCGCGCGCAGCTGCTGCTGCTCGTGGCGGCCACGGTGGCCGGCGCGCTGCCGTCCTCGGCCCGTCTCGGGTCGCTGCACGTGTTCGGGATGCTGAGCGCGCTCGCGTACGCCGGGGTGCTCGGGGTGGGGGTGCGGGCCACCCGGCGCCGGGCCCGCCCGCAGTGGCAGCTCAACCGCAGCGCCGCTGAGTTCGTCAAGTCGCTGGCCTGGCGGTACGCCGTGCACGGCGCGCCGTTCGGCAGCGACGTGCCCGATGCCGCGCAGCTGTACGGGACCCGGCTGGAGGCGGGTCTGGACGAGCTGCGCAAGATGGGCTGGGAGGATCCGCGGACCGCCGGGGCGGTGCCGACGGGCGGGGAGATCACCGGGGCGATGCACCGGCTGCGCGGGCTCGGCTACCAGGTGCGGCGCGAGACGTACGTACGGGACCGGCTGATCGAGCAGCGCAAGTGGTACCGGCGCAAGACGGAGGTTTCGCGGCGGGCGACCGCCGTGTGGTCGTGGTCGATCGTGCTGCTGACCTGCGTGGCCCTGCTGGTCGCTCTGCTGGGTGCCTTCGGCTCGGGGCCCGGGACGCGGCTGACGGGACTGCTGAGCGCCGCCGCCGCGGCCGGGATCGCCTGGAACGAGATGCGCCGCCACCATCCGCTGATCGAGGCGCACACCCTGATCGAGCAGGACCTGTCCGCGATGATGGTGGTGATGCAGACGACGATCACGGAGTCGCAGTGGCCCTCCGCGGTCTACGAGACGGAGCGGTACGTCTCCCCGCAGCACACCGACTGGCTGGCCCGCCACAGCAGTTGAGTCCGGGGCGCGCGGTCGTCCGCGGCGCGGTCAGTCCCGTACGACGCCCGCGCGCCACAGGACGGTGACCGGTTTGCCGAGCGCGCGGGCGTAGGCGACGATCTCGCCCGTGCCGCCGTGCCCGCGGGCCGGCAGGCCGTCCCAGACGGCGACGAGCCGGTCGCAGCTGTCGGCGATGAAGGTGCCCGCCGCGTAGTACGCCTCGTCGGTGGAGCGGGCGAAGTCGAGCCGGACCTCCTGGGCGGCGAGGCGCCGCAGCCGGTGGTAGCCGGCCAGCGGGGCGCCGTCGGCGAAGGTGGCCTCGTAGTCGGCGCTGGGGATCACCACCGTGAGGTCGGCGCCGCATTCCAGGGCGATGTCGGCGAAGAGCTGGTCGGCCCCCTGCGCGAGGCTGGACAGCGCCTCCAGCGGGCCGTCGTGTCCGCCGAGCACGGCCCGCAGCCCGTCCTCGACGTGGGGGAGCACTTCGGCGGGAAGGATCCGGTGACCGGTCACTCCGATGCGTTTCATCCACGCGCCTCCCCCGTGCTGCCCGGACACCCTGGACATCCTCCCAGAAGGCGGGAGGACGTCCAGGGTGCGGACCGGAGCGCGCCCGGCGCGGGTGGGGCGGATCCACCGCCGGGCGGTGCGGTCAGTAGACGCTGACCCCGTAGGCCGCCAGGGCCTCGGTGACCGGCTGGAAGAACGTGGTGCCGCCGCTGGAGCAGTTGCCGCTGCCGCCGGAGGTCAGGCCGATCGCCCGGGTGCCGGAGTAGAGCGGGCCGCCGCTGTCACCGGGCTCGGCGCAGACGTTGGTGCGGATCAGGCCGGAGACGATGTCGCCGTTGCCGTAGTTGACGGTGGCGTTGAGGGCCTGCACCGTGCCGCTGTGGATGCCGGTGGTGGAGCCGCGCCGGGTGACGGACATCCCGACGGTGGCGTTGGCCGCGCTGGTGATGTCCTGGCTGCCGACGGTGCCCTCGTGGGCCAGCGAGGTGTTGTCGTAGCGGACCAGGCCGTAGTCGTTGCCCGGGAAGCTGGATCCGACAGTGGCGCCGATCGTCGTGGTGTGCGCGCTGTTCGTCCACCAGGTGCCCGCGCCGTCGGTGCAGTGGCCGGCGGTGAGCAGGTAGTACGTGGTGCCGCTGCGGACGTTGAAGCCGAGCGAGCAGCGCCAGTTGGAGGCGTAGATCGCGTCGCCGCCCTTGATGAGCTTGCGCAGCGTGCCGGCGGTGCGCTCGACGCGCAGGGCCCCGGCGTCGGCCCCGGCCTCGCGCTTGATTCTGGCGAGGTCGGAGGCGGAGACCCTGGAGTCGGCGGTCACCACGAGGGTGCCGGTGGCCGGGTCGGTGTACCAGGCGGTGCCCGCGACGTCGGCGCGCTGGACCGAGGCGCCGACGGCGGCGAGCCGGTCGGCGCTGAGGCCCCGCGCGTCGGTGTCGGAGCTGGCGCTGGCCGTCCCGGGGACGGTGAAGGCGGCGACGGCGGCGAGACCCGCCGCGAGCACCGCGAGCCGGGTGCGGGCGCGGGCCCGGACGCGGGTGGAGCCGGGGGTGGGGGTGTGGGGGGTGTGGGGGATGTGCCTGAAGCTCATTTCTCGTCCTCCCGGAGGGGATCGGGGCGCGGCGGACGCGTGGGCCTGGCCGTGCACCTGACAAGCACTGACCGGGAGTGTGGTGGCGTCAGATACCGGTAGCAAGGGCTGGTTTCAGCCGCCGTTCACCCGCCGCGATCTCGAACGGCAGGGTGTTCCCGGGCGGTGGGAAGGGACAGATGAAGTGGTCCGCGAAGGCGCAGGGCGGCAGCAGCGCCCGGTTGAAGTCGACCGTGACGGAGCCGTCCCCGGCCGGGACGCCGGGCCGCAGGAAACGGAAGCGGTAGCTGCTGCGCCCGCCGGTGGCATCGCCGAAGACCGCCCACAGGCTGCCGTCGTCCTCGTCCACGGCCACCTGGAGGGTGTGCGGGGCGCCCTGGAAGTCGAAGGACAGCTCGCCGCCGAGACCGAGCCCCCGGGCGCGCCCGTCGGCGTTCTCGACCTGTACGGTCCGGTCCTCGGCGTACGCCCGGAAGCGGCCGGGGAGGGCGTACGCCGGGTCGTACGGGGTGGCTTCGATCGTCCCGAAGGCGGCGCGGGCCGGGGAGCGCGGGTCGTAGGACCGCACCGCCCAGGCCCCTTCGCGCCGGATCAGCACGAGGCGTACGTCCCCCGCGGCGACGCGGGAACGGGACGCCGGCCCGTCGTCGGGGCCGAGCACCGCCTCCCCCGCGAAGGGCTCCCCGTCGAGGGTGAGCGCGTCGGCGGGGGCGGCGGTGAGCTGGACCGCGCCGGCGCTCTCGCGCCACTGCCCGGGAACGTCCGGAATTCGACCCTCCGGGGCGTCGGCCAGCCAGTGGGTACCGGTGAGGGCCAGAGGGCCGTAGGGGGCGGACACCGCCTCCACCCGGCGCTCGTGCCAGTGCGTCCAGGCGGTGGGGGCGTCCGCCGCGTCAGGGGTCATGCGGTCACGTTTCCACACGCGCCCCCCGCGCGGGCGCGACCGGCCGGACACGCTCCCCCGTACGGACCTGATCCGACGCGGTATCAGCAGCCGCAGTCGCAGCAGTCACAGCCATCGCAGCAGCCGCCGTCACCGCAGCACCCGCAGTCGCAGTTGCCGCAGTCGCAGTTGTCGCACCAGGCCTCCCGCTTCTGGCGCGACCAGGGCCCCTCGTGTTCGGTGCAGCACAGCTGGCAGGTGCAGAAGAGTCCGATCGACACCGCGCAGCCCGCGAGCAGCCCCCGGCGCGGCTTCTGCGGCGGCAGGCCGCCGAAGCCGCCGCCGCCGCTCCAGCCCCCGGGCCCGCCCGGGCCCCTCGGCGGGGGCGCGACGGGGCCGCCGGGCGCGGTCGGCCCGTAGGGGTTGGCGCCGTACTGCTGCGCGTGCGGGGCGCCGTACGGGCCCCCGCTCCCGGCGTCCCAGGCGGGCGGCGCCGCGCCGAAGCCGGGGGCGCCCTGGCCGTGGCCGTGGTTCTGCCCGTGGCCGTGTGCGGGGGATCCGGCGGCGGCGCCGGCGCCGGTGTGCCCGCAGGAGCCGGTGCCGAAGGCGCGGTCCACCGAGGTCCGCAGCTCGTGGACCAGCAGCCGGTGCGCGAGCCCCGCGTCCACGAATTCGGCCTCGCGCAGGGCCAGCCGTATCCCGTGCAGCGCGTCGTCGCAGAGCCGCCGCGCCTCGGCGAGCGTGGTCCCGGTGGCCGTCAGCGGGTTCCAGGCGCCCGCCGCGGCGTCCGCGGCCTGGTCCTCCACCGCGTCCAGCAGGTGCGCGAGCCGCCCGAAGTACCGGCCGGCCTCGGCGAGCGCGGGGGCGTTGCCTGGACGCCCGGCCAAGGTCGCGGTATGCGCGAAGGCGGCGGCCGTGGCGGTCTCGGTCGGCTCGGTCACCCGCAGCACCGGGGTGCCGGGGCCGGCCAGTGCCTCGATGGCGCCCTGCCGGTCCACCGCGTCCACGAGCACCGCGGTGTCGAAGCCCAGGGAGGCCCCGGTGCGGGCCCCCGCACGGTCCCAGCGCCGGGCCACGGTGCGCGCGGCGGCGGCCAGCGGAGCCCGCGCCAACAGGCCGTCCCGGTCGGCCACGTGGTCCCGTACCTTCGCCGAGGCGAGGACCAGGGAGACGGCGGCGGCGAGCCGCGCGCCCTCGCCGTTGGCCACCGGGGCGGTGCGCATCCCGCGCAGCGGGCAGGGGCCCGCCGTGCGCCGGGCGCCCGGGGCCGGTCCGGACTGAGCCTCCGTCAGAACGGAGACGAGCAGCCCGTCGTAGTTGGTGACGATCCGCGCGAACTGCCCGTGGTCCCCCCGAAGTGCCAGGCACAGCCCGCAGAGATGGGCCGTCCACTCCGTCTTGAACCGGTCTCCGAGCCGGTGCGTGCAGGGTCTGACGATGCCGAACAAGTGGTTCCCCCGTGTGTCAAGCGCGTGCGTGCGGGGCATCGTATCGAGCCCGGCCCTTCACCCGTACGCCCCCTGCGGTCACCTGAACGGATGCAGCGATCGTATTTTCACTCAGTCAGCAGTGGGTAGACGCTGGGAACCTTGGCCCGCACCGGATGTTGTGCACCAGTACCGTCACGAAACCCCTGCGCGGCGACTATCCACTTGGCGCGTTGTCAGCATCATGGTCGACCATAGGGACGCGGAGAAGAAGACAGACAGACACCGGTGAAAGGAGGCGTCCATGGGTTCGGTACGCAAGGCGAGTGCCTGGCTGGGTCTCGTCGAGGACAGCGGCGACGAGCGGTACTACGACGACGAGTACGCGGAGGCCGCGGCACAGAGCAACCACTCGGGCGGTGTCGAGCGCGAGCAGTGGGTCACCGACCCCCGGATCCAGGTGGCGTCCGAGTCGGCCGTCGAGCAGGGGCGGCGGATCGCCACGGTGACGCCCGACGGCTTCCGCGACGCGCGGGGCATCGGCGAGCTGTTCCGCGAGGGCGTTCCGGTGATCGTGAACCTGTCGTCGATGGACCCGGGCGACGCCAAGCGCGTGGTCGACTTCGCGGCCGGACTGACCTTCGGCCTGCGCGGCTCGATCGAGCGGGTGGCGACCAGGGTCTTCCTGCTGACCCCGGCCGACACCCAGATCGTCAGCGGCGAGCCCGGCGGGCGCACGCGCGACTTCTTCAACCAGAGCTGAGCGGGGTGCTCACCGGAAGGCGTCGAGGCCGGTGAGTGCCTTGCCCAGGACCAGCTGGTGCATCTCGACGGTGCCCTCGTAGGTGAGCACCGATTCGAGGTTGGTGGCGTGCCGCATGACGGGGTACTCCAGGGAGATCCCGTTGGCGCCGAGCACGGTCCGCGCGGTGCGGCAGATCTCGATCGCCTCGCGGACGTTGTTGAGCTTGCCGAAGCTGATCTGCTCCGGCCGCAGGGTGCCCGCGTCCATGCGGCGGCCCAGGTGGTGGGCGAGCAGGATGCCCTTGTGGAGTTCCAGTGCCATGTCCGCGAGCTTGGCCTGGGTGAGCTGGAAGCCGCCGATCGGCTTCCCGAACTGCTCCCGCGTCTTCGCGTAGTCGAGCGCCGACTCGAAGCTGGCGCGCGCCGCGCCCATGGAACCCCAGACGATGCCGTACCGCGCGTGGCTGAGGCAGCCGAGCGGTCCCTTGAGACCGGTGACGCCCGGCAGCACCGCGTCGGCGGGCAGCCGTACGTCGTCCAGGACCAGCTCGCTGGTCACCGACGCGCGCAGCGACCACTTGTGCTTGATCTCGGGCGCCGAGAAGCCGGCGCTGTCCGTCGGCACGGCGAAGCCGCGGATCCCCTCGTCGGTCTGCGCCCACACCACGGCGACGGCCGCGACGCTGCCGTTGGTGATCCACATCTTGCGGCCGCTCAGCACCCAGTCGCTGCCGTCACGCTTGGCGTGGGTCCGCATCGCGGCCGGGTCCGAGCCGACATCGGGCTCGGTCAGCCCGAAGCAGCCGATCAGCTCGCCGGAGGCCATGCCGGGCAACCAGCGCTGCTTCTGCTCCTCGGATCCGTACTTCCAGATCGCGTACATGGCGAGCGAGCCCTGTACGGAGACCAGGGAGCGGATCCCGGAGTCGGCGGCCTCCAGCTCCAGGCAGGCCAGTCCGTACTGCACGGCGCTGGCGCCCGCGCACCCGTACCCGGTCAGGGACATCCCGAGCGCGCCGATCGCCCCCAGCTCGCGGGCCAGTTCCCGGATCCCGGGCAGCTCGCCCTTCTCGTACCAGTCCGCGACGTACGGCAGCACGCGGTCGGCGGCCCAGTCCCGGACGGTGTCCCGCACGGCGAGGTCCTCGGGGCTGAGCAGCTCGTCGAGCCCGAGGGGGTCGGTGGGGACGAAGGGCGTTTTCGACGCGGACACGGGGGCCTCCCGGCGGGCCTGAGACAAAACCTAGCGCTGCAAGTTATCCCCCGCCCGTGCCCGTGGTCCACCCCTGCCCGAGGCCGGGGCGGGGGATCGCCCGCCGGTGCGGGCCGGACGTGCTCGCCCTGATCCGCCGGGCACGCGTCAAAGCTGCCCTCAAACGCCGGGCAGGCTGAATTGCCCTATGGGCAACTCAGCCTCGCCCACCCCCCAGCCCCGCCGGCGTTTGAGGCGCGGGGTCCGGGGCGGAGCCCCGTGTCCACCACCCGCACCCCCCAGCCCCGCCGGCGTTTGAGGCGCGGGGTCCGGGGCGGAGCCCCAGGGAATGGGGAAGGGTGGGGAGGGGCAGGCTCCGCGCAGCGGATACCGGCCGGGCACCCGGCCGCCGGCCCGGGTCACGGCTGACGCGACCGGTCCCGCGCCCGGGTAGGGGCCGAGGCCGGAGCCGGGTGGCCGCCCCCGGTCGGGAGCGGGTGGCTGCCGGCGGCCGGGGCCGGGTGGCCGCCGGCGGCCGGGGCCGGGCGGGTGCCCGGGGTCGGTTGGGGCGGGAGCCATGGTGGGGCGGCGGGTTCCGCGCACGGCAGACCCGGCCCCCCGACCGGCTCGGGCTCCAGCCCCCGCGGCAGCCGTAGCCCCAGCACGGCCCCCAGGAACAGCAGCCCCGCACTCACCCCCAAGGTCACATGCAGCCCGTGCACGAAGGCGTGCCGCGCCGCGGAGTACAGCGCCTCCCCCGCCGGCCCCCCGAGCCCCCGCGCGATCTGGTACGCCTCGCCGAGCGAATTCCCGGCCCGCCCCGCATCGGCCGCCGACACCCCCGGCACCTCCCGCAGCCCGGGTATGTACGCCGCGTTCATGACGCTGCCGAGCAGCGCGATGCCCATGCCCGCACCCAGCTGGTAGGAGGTCTCGCCGATCGCCGCCGCACCCCCCGCCTTGCTGGCCGGAGCCTCGCTCAGCATGGACTCGTACGCCGCGAAGAGCGTCGTCTGGAGCCCGAACCCGAGCACCACGAAGCCGGAGGTCAGCAGCCAGGGCCGGTCGTCCAGGCCCATCAGCGTCAGCAGCAGCACCGCGCAGGCGGTGAGCGTGAAACCGAGCGAGACCATCGTGCGCGGCCCGACCCGCTGGAGGGTGTACGAGCCGGTGGCACCGGCCGCCATCGCCGCGAAGGTCAGCGGCAGCAGCCGCAGACCGGTCTCCAGCGGGGTGAGGTGCAGCACCAGCTGGAGGTACTGGACGGCGATCAGCTCCAGGCCGACCAGCGCCAGCATGGCGAGCACGATGCAGGCCACCGAAGTGGAGAAGGCCGACCGGGAGAACATCCCGATGTCGATCAGGGGGTAGCGGCGGCGTTTCTGCCGCCGTACGAAGAGCACCAGCAGCACGATCCCGGCCAGCAGCGGCAGCACCGCCCCGGCCTCCATGACGCTCCGGTCGGCGCCCACCCGCTTGACCCCGAGCACGGCGGCGAGCACGCCCCCGGCTGCCATCAGCGCGCCGAGGACGTCCCAGGGACCGTCGTTCGCCCCCTTCGACTCGGGCAGCAGCCAGCGGCCCAGCGGCAGGATGAGCGCCATCAGCGGAATGTTGATCAGGAAGACGGAACCCCACCAGAAGTGCTGGACGAGGAAGCCGCCGATGACCGGCCCGCCGGCCGCGCCCACGGCGGCCACGGCGGTCCATATGCCGATGGCGAGGGCCCGCTCGCGCCGGTCGGGAAAGACCGCGCGCAGGATGGACAGGGTCGCGGGCATGATCATGGCACCGCCGATGCCGAGCAGTGCGCGGGCGGTGATCAGCAGCTGGGCGTTGCCGGCGAGGGCGGCGATCGCGGAGGCGACGCCGAAGAGCGCGTAGCCGAACAGCAGGACCCGTCGGCGGCCGACCCGGTCGCCCAGGGTGCCGAAGAGGATCAGCAGCGCGGCGCACACGAGGGGGTAGGCGTCGACGATCCACAGCAGTTCGATCGCGCCGGGGCGCAGGTCCTCGGTGACCGAGGGGACCGCGACGTGCAGGATCGTCGAGTCGAGCGCGACGAGGAGCAGGCTGACGCAGAGGACGGCGAGCACGGCCCAGCGGTTGGCGCCGCCGGTGAGCGCGCCCAGCCGCTGCCGGAGGGTGTTCGTCTCCGACATGCATCTACCTCCCAGGTGAGCCCTCGCCTCGGCGGAGCAGCGTCCGACGGCCGCGGACGGCGGCGTTCCACGGGCCCGGCATCGACGGCGAGTGAACGGACAGCGTACGCGAGTTCGAGCCACCGCCGACGTGGCCAAGCTCTCATCACGGTCACGGTCGCACGGCCCCCCGGGAGCCCGGCGCAGCACCCCCCTTCCCCGTCCCCCACGGGCGTACGCACCAGGTCACCGGCCGGGTCCCGGCCCGCGGGCCCCGATAATCGATCCCGTGAACGACCACGCCCCGCACGCCCCGACCGCCCCGCCGCCCCCGGGGAACCGGCCTGCGCCCCGCCCCTCGGGCCGCGTCGCGGTCCGCCGCGCGGGAGCCCTCGTACCGGCCGCCCTGCGCCGCGCGGCGCCCGCGCTCGCCGCCTTCGCCGCGGTCCGGGCGCTGGGGCTGCTCGCCCTGTGGCTGTGGGGAAGGGCCGCGGACAGCAGCGCGCACACGCTGCTCGGCGCCCGCTGGGACTCCCTCTGGTACGCGCGGGTCGCGGCCGAGGGGTACGGGTACGAGGTGGTGCTCGCCAACGGCGACGTCCACTCGAACCTGGCCTTCTTCCCGCTGCTGCCGTGGCTGGAGCGGGCCGTGGCCGCGCCGACCGGGCTCCCGTACGGGGACGCCGGCCTCGTGGTGGCGTGGGCCGCGTCCCTGGCCGCGGCCTGGGGGATCTTCGCGGTCGCCGACCTCCTGTACGGGCGGCGGGCCGGGGTGGCGGCGGTGGCGCTGTGGGCCGCACTGCCGGTCGGCGTCGTGCAGTCCATGGCGTACAGCGAGGCGCTCTTCACAGCGCTGGCCGCCTGGGCGCTGTACGGGGTGCTGCGCGGCCACTGGCTGACGGCCGGCGCGGCGGCCTCGCTGGCGGGACTGACCCGGCCGGTCGGAGCCGCGGTGGTGGTCGCGGTCTGGGTGGCCGCCGTACGGGCCTGGCGGCGCGGCGAGGGTTCGTGGCGCACGGCGGCCGGGGCGGTGCTGGCCCCGGTGGGCGCGGCGGGGTACGTCCTGTGGGTCGGCGCCCGCACCGGGGGCGGGTTGTTCGGGTACCTGGACGTGCAGGGCGGCTGGGGCAACGGCTTCGACGGGGGCTGGGCCTTCGCCCGCTTCCTCGCCGGCCGGCTCGGCTCGGGGACGCCCGCGGGCGTCCTCGCGGGGGCGGGGCTGATCGCGGGGGTCGCGCTGGTGCTGTGGCTGTGCACGCTGTGCGTGCGGGGGCGCCAGCCGGTGGCGCTGCTGGTCTACGGCGGGATCGTGGTGGCCCTGGCACTGTGTGCCTCCGGGTACTTCGGGTCCAAGCCGCGGCTGCTGCTGCCCGCCTTCCCGCTGCTGCTGCCGCTCGCGGTGGTCCTGGCCCGGTGGCGGACGGGCCGGTCGGCGGCGGTGCTGGGGGCGCTCGCCCTGGTGTCGGCGGTCTACGGCGCCTGGTGGCTGAACGGTTCGGGGCCGCCGTAGCGGCTCCTCCCGCACCGGGGCGCCGTAGCGGCCGCGCGGTATCGGATGCGCCGTAACGGAAGGGGGAATTCCGATCCATCTTTGCGCAAAACAATTCCTTCTCGCCGCCATAAAGTCCCGATAAGCACATCCCCTTATTCGGGACACCCTTGGAGCACGCACCGGCGGCCGCGGCACGGGCCAATGCCGGATTCCAGTGAATAAAGACCCGAACGAGACCAACTCCACATCACATGGTCATCACAAAGCCAGGGATTCGACCGGGCGGCCCATCGGCGCGCGGTAACGTCGATTGGGTGCGTACCGACCAAATTTTCACCCGTCTGGAGCGGGTGTTCGCCCGCCTCGACCGGGAACCCGAACGACCGGCTCATCTGCAAGTGCCGCAGATGAGCCGGCACCGTGTCGTGCTCTTCGGCGCGACGCTCGTGTTCTACCTGTCGATCGTGATCGGGGTACTGACCACCTCGTGGCTGGTCCGGCTCGACTGGCAGCTCATGTTCTTCCGGCCGTACGAGCAGTGGCCGCAGGTGCACGCCTTCCTCGACTACCTCGTGGTGCTGGGCCAGCGCGGCCCCACCTCGATGATGGTCATGGCCTGGCTCGGCTGGCGCTGCTGGCGCCAGCACACCCTGCGCCCGCTGATCACCCTGGGCGTGGCGCTCCTCGCGCTCAACGTGACCGTGGGCTCGGTGAAGATCGGCCTCGGGCGCCTCGGTCCGCACTACGCGACCCGGATCGGCTCCGCCGAGATGTTCGGCGGCGGCGATATATTTCCTTCCGGCCACACCGCCAACGCCGTGGTGACCTGGGGGATCCTGGCCTACCTGGCCTCCACCGGAGTCACCCGGCGGGTGCTGTCGACGCTGTCCGCGATCGTCGCGCTGAGCGTCGGTGCCACGACCGTCTACCTCGGTACGCACTGGGTCAGCGACGTGCTGCTCGGCTGGGCCGCCGGGTTGCTGGTACTGCTGGCGCTGCCGTGGTTCGAGCCGTTCATCGCGCGGGCCGAGGCCTTCATCATGGAGCAGCGCGTCGCCTGGCGGCTGCGCCGCGAGAACGGCCGGGGCGTGGTCCCGGTGCCCGTGGCGCCGCTCTCCGCGCAGGCCAAGGTGTTCGTGCAGCGGGCGGCCAGTGCGCTTCCCGCCGCCGAGGACGTCACCGCGGTGCCGGCGGGTGCGGCGGCCGGGCACGCCGCCGCGGCCCGTACGGCCGCCCCGCACGTGGCCGCCCGGCCGCACCTCATCCGCTCGGAACGGACCCCGGTCACGCCGGTCGGCAGCCGCCGGCCGCCGCACACCGACCGGGACCGGACCGGGCGCAATCCGGCGGCCCGTCCGGTGACCGGAGGCTGACCTTCCGCGCGGGCGGGGACCCGGTACGCACAGTCCGAACCCGCCCCTCGCCCCGCCCCTCGACGCTCCGCCACGACTGCCGCGAGCCGGATCTCCCTCCGGGCCGCGGCAGTCGTGCGTCAGCCGGACGCCCAGGTGTTCGTCCAAACCGGGTCACGCTTGTGTCACGGATTGTCGACAGCCGCCGCCCCGCGGAGTTCGGCCGGGCAATTGTTTACCGCCCCCGCCGCGGCCCCATTCGCATTCCCCGAAGCCAAGAATTCCCACACCCCATTCCCCGAACCCCTTCCCCCTTTCCGTGCCCCGGGGCCCCCGAACTGACACCGGCCCGGCCCCTGAGTCCCCACCCGAGCCCGGCGGTTCCACGGCCCGGACGGCCCCGCCACCACGCGCCCTCAAACGCCGGGCAGGCTGAGGTCCCCCGGCGGTAGCCGACGGGCTGACCCGCCCGAGGCGCCTCCGGCGGGTGCCCTCAAACGCCGGGCGGGCTGAGATGGCCCCGCCAGCACGCCGCGTCACCCGGCGGACGACCACGCACACCACCCCAGCCCCGCCGGCGTTTGAGGCGCCCCCGGAGGGACCCCGAGCGGCACCGCCCCACCCGGTGACAGCGCACCCCGGGGCGGGCGCCCCTCAGAGGCCAGGTGCGGGCCTCTCGCCCTCCGGGGGCGCCTCAAACGCCGGCGAGGCTGAAATGCCCGCGCCGGCGAGCCGCAGCCACATCCAGCCCCGCCGGCGTTTGAGGCGCCGCCGGAGGCAAGGTCAGCCCGCCCGGCGATTGAGGGCAGCACCGGCCCGTCAGTGCCCGCGCCCACCCGGCACGCCCGCCGCCGGACTCGGCACCGGCACCGCAGCAGGGGCCGAGGCCACCGGGCCAGGAGCCACCGGAGCCGGATCCGGTGTCGGCGCCGCCCCCGCCGGGGCCGGCGGATCCGCCGCGGGGAGGACCAGGAGCGTGCCCACCACCAGGGCATCCGGCCGCCCCCCGATCACGACCCGGTTCGCTTCGTACAGCGCCCGCCACCCACCCCGCACCCGATGCCTCCGCGCGATCGAGTCCAGCGAGTCCCCGCCCCGCACGACGTGCATCCGCCCCGCCAGCCCGTACCGCTTCGAGCAGACCGGCCACGCCTCCCACCCCTGGGTGCCCAGCACGTCCTCCGCCACCCGGATCTGCTGGTCCCGCGCCGCCAGGTCCGCGCGCGGCGCGTAGCCGAGCCCGCCGTGCTCCTCCCAGGTCGGCTGCCAGAACTGCAGGCCCCCGTAGAAGCCGTTGCCGGTGTTCACGTTCCAGCGCCCGCCGCTCTCGCAGTCGGCGACGCAGTCCCAGGGCCACTCGCCGCCCGGCCCGCAGTCCCCGGGCCCGGTGCCGATCACCCCCGGCGCGCCGACGGCCGCCACCCCGCCGGGGCCGGGCGCGGGCGGGGGCGGCGCCGAGGCGTACCCGTGCGAGGCCGCCGACGGCAGGAACACCAGCGCGGCGGCCGTCACCACGGCCGCCCGGATCCGGAAGGTGGGCATCTGGTCACGCTACGCAGCCCCCGCGCGCGCCCCGCCCCGGCGCGCGGCCGCGCACGCCCCGCCACCCGGAAGGCCGACGCCCGGTGCGCCGCCCCGCTCGCGAAAATCGCGCATTCGGCGCTGCCAACTGAGCACAAAAGGAAAAGAGTTGACACGAACACGAAGCTCCGGTCAGCCCGTTCACTCGTCCGGGGGGCAGGTTCGATTCCGTTCCCTCTTTCGGCGTGACCACGGACACCGCTCCCCCGTTGATCCCGGCGAGCCGGGAACCGCCCGGCCCCGCACGCCGAGACGGAACGGCCCACCGGTCCGTCGTAGTCCGAGGAGTCACTCCGTGCCGCGCATGCTCGAGGTCAGTGATGACGTACGCGCCGAGATCGGCGACGAAGAAGCCAACCGGCTGCTCGCCGGTGACCAGGCCCCGAGCAGTTACGACTGCACCTCGTGCCGCACCCCGGGAGACTCGGAGCGCGAGCAGACCAGCACCGTGCTGTTCGTCGGCGAGGAGACGGCCGTCCTCGCCTTCGCCCACGCCCTGTGCATCCCCTCCCAGGTGGTCAACGTCTCGGAGGCCCAGCTCCAGGGCGCCGTCCGCAGCATCACCGGCACCGACCCGGCCGCCGAGGCGCCCCGCGACGCCTTCGCCGCCCCCGAGGTCCCCCAGGCCGTACCGGGCGGCCAGGCCGTCCTCGGGATCACCAGCGGACTGGTCCTGATCGGCGGCGAGCTGCACCCCGCGCTGGTCGTCGAGCCGACCGCGCCGATCGCCCGCCCCGGCACCGACGGCCCCGGCGACGACTTCCTGCCGCTCCTGATCGAGCAGGGCTTCATCCCGGTCACCGACACCTCCACCCTGCCCTCGCAGCTGTCCGGCTGGTCGGTCCTGCTCGCCGCGGGCCTGCTGCACGCCGTGCTCCAGCCCGGCGTCGACGGCGGCGCCCCCACCTCCTGGTGGCAGGCGCACAAGGCGCTCTCGGTCACCGACGGCTGGCGGGCCGCCGTCAACAAGACCCAGCGCGTCCTCGTCTACGCCGCCCCCGCCGGGTCGATCGGCCAGCAGCCCCGCGAGGACCTGCTGCGCGACGCGCTCGACAAGGCCGCGGCCGCGGGCAAGCTCGTGGCCGCCTCCATGCCCCTCGCGGGCACCTGAGCCCCGCCGCACCCCCACCGGACTGCCGTCGTCCGGTCCCGCCGCCGGACCGCTCCGGTGCCGGGGCCGTGCGGCGGCGTGCGCCGGGGGTGCGCGGTCCGTCCCGCACACCCACGGCGATCTGCGATTTCTCCCCGGCGCCCCGCATCCGCGGGGCGCCGGTTTCGTTGGCAGATACGTGCATTCATACGATCCCTCCCGCGCCCCGTCCTATCCGAGCACCGTCCCCCCGATGCGCCCCGCCTGGACGCGGGAGGGGGCGCACGCCGCGTCGCACGCCGTCTCGCCCACCCCGATCTTCGACGCGCTGTACTCGGAGTACCTGCGCTCCTTCCGGGCCCTGCCCGGCGACCGCAGCGGCGAGGAGGACCTCGGGTTCACCGCGTTCGGGACGGCCCAGGCCGCCCACGGGGGCGCGCTGGCCACCACCGGCTACGGGAGCACGTACGGCAGCGGCCAGACCAGCACCAGCGGCTGGAACGGGTCCGCCTGGCAGACCGACCCGTGGCAGTCCTCGTACGTCCCGCAGTCCTCGTACGTCCCCCAGCCGTCCTACGCCGCCCAGGGCGCCCAGGCCTCCTCGGGTACGTCCTCGTCCCACGGGTACGCCGCCATCGCCACCGCCCCCGGACACGCGAACGGGCGGCAGCACCAGACCGGGATGCAGCACATCCCGGCGGCCCTGCCGCCCGCTCCGCGCCGGGGCTACTGACCCCCGGCGGACCTTCCGGTCACTTCTTGGCCTTGCTCTTGTTGAAGCCGCGCTTCTCGCGCACCCGCACCGAGATGTGGATCGGGGTGCCCTCGAAGCCGAACTCCTCGCGCAGGCGGCGCTCGATGAAGCGCCGGTAGCCGTGCTCCAGGAAGCCGGAGGCGAAGAGTACGAACCGCGGCGGCTTGGTGCCCGCCTGGGTGCCGAACAGGATGCGGGGCTGCTTGCCGCCGCGCACCGGGTGCGGGTGGGAGGCGACGATCTCGCCGAGGAACGCGTTCAGGCGGCCCGTCGGGACGCGCGTCTCCCAGCCCGCCAGGGCCGTCTCGATCGCCGGGACCAGCTTCTCCATGTGGCGGCCGGTGAGGGCGGAGACGTTGACGCGGGGGGCCCAGGCCACCTGCTGCATCTCGGTCTCGATCTCGCGTTCGAGGTAGTAGCGGCGCTCCTCGTCCAGCTCGTCCCACTTGTTGTAGGCGATGACGATGGCGCGCCCGGACTCCACGGCCATGGTGATGATGCGCTGGTCCTGGACGCTGATCGACTCGGTGGTGTCGATCAGGATGACCGCGACCTCCGCCTTCTCGACGGCGGCGGCGGTGCGCAGGGAGGCGTAGTAGTCGGCGCCCTGCTGGAGGTGGACCTTCTTGCGGATGCCCGCGGTGTCCACGAACTTCCAGGTGATGCCGCCGAGCTCGATCAGTTCGTCGACCGGGTCGCGGGTGGTGCCGGCCATCTCGTTGACGACGACCCGGTCCTCCCTGGCGACCTTGTTCAGGAGCGAGGACTTGCCGACGTTCGGGCGGCCGATCAGCGCGATCCGGCGCGGACCGCCGGGGGCGGCGGTGCCGAAGGTCTGCGGCGGGGCCTCCGGGAGCGCCTCCAGGACGGCGTCGAGCATGTCGCCCGTACCGCGGCCGTGCAGCGAGGAGACCGGGTGCGGCATGCCGAGGCCGAGCGACCACAGGGCGCTCGCGTCCGCTTCGCCGCTCTGGCCGTCCACCTTGTTGGCGCAGAGCACGACGGGCTTGCCCGCCCTGCGCAGCAGCTTGACGACGGCCTCGTCGGTGTCGGTGGCGCCGACCTTGGCGTCCACGACGAAGACGACCGCGTCGGCGGTCTCGATCGCGTACTCGGCCTGGGCGGCGACGGACGCGTCGATGCCGAGGACGTCCTGCTCCCAGCCGCCGGTGTCCATGACCTTGAACCGGCGGCCGGCCCATTCGGCGTCGTACGAGACGCGGTCGCGGGTGACGCCCGGCTTGTCCTCGACCACCGCTTCGCGGCGGCCGATGATGCGGTTCACCAGGGTCGACTTGCCGACGTTCGGGCGGCCGACGACGGCGAGGACGGGGAGCGGGCCGGCGCCCGCCTCCTCGATCGCGCCTTCGACGTCCTCGATGTCGAAGCCTTCTTCCGCGGCGAGCTCCATGAACTCCGCGTACTCGGCGTCTCCGAGTGCTCCGTGGTCGTGCTGGTCGTTCATGAAGTCCGTTCCTCGTCGTTCGTGGTGATCGGTGGCACCCGCAGCGTGCGGATCCACTACTGAGTTCAAGTCTCGCCTAGCGGCCGGTGAGCCGCTTGGCGTCGGCCAGGTGGCGGGTCAGCCGGTCCTGGATGCGTACGGTGGCCTCGTCGAGCGCGGTGCGCGTGCGGCGGCCGCTGCCGTCTCCCGCGTCGAAGGCGTCGCCGAAGACGACGTCGACGCGGCCCCTGAAGGGCGGCAGTGCCGTGACCAGCCTGCCACGGCGCTCGGTGCTGCCGAGCACCGCGACGGGCACTATGGGCGCCCCGCCGCGGAGCGCGAAGTACGCCAGGCCCGCGCGCAGCGAGGCGAAGTCGCCGTCGCCGCGGGTGCCCTCGGGAAAGATGCCGAGCACGCCGCCGCCGCCCAGGACGTCCAGGGCGCGGGTCACGGCTCCGCGGTCGGTGCCGGAGCGGTCGACCTTGACCTGTCCGATCCCTTCCAGGAAGGGGCCGAGCGGGCCGATGAACGCTTCCTTCTTGACCAGGAAGTGCACGGGCCGCGGCGCGGTGCCCATGACCATGGGGCCGTCGACGTTGTGGGAGTGGTTGACGGCCAGGATGAGCGGCCCGGAGGCCGGCACCTTCCACGCGCCGAGCACCCGGGGCTTCCAGAGCCCGTACATGAGCCCGATCCCGATCCGCCGGCCTGCCGCCGCACCCCGCGGGGAGGGCGCTTCGCTCACCGGCCGCCACCCGCCCGCTGGTCCTCCACGAGGGTCACGACGCACTCGATGACCTGGTCGAGGGTGAGGTCGGTGGTGTCGACCTCGACCGCGTCCGCCGCCTTGGCGAGCGGGGAGGTCTTGCGGCCGGAGTCGGCCGCGTCGCGCTTGATGAGCGCCGCCTTCGTGGCCGCGAGGTCCTGGGCCTGGGGGCCCTTCAGCTCGCCGCTGCGGCGGGCGGCGCGCGCCTCGGCCGAAGCGGTGAGGAACACCTTGAGGTCGGCGTCGGGCAGGACGGTGGTGCCGATGTCCCGGCCCTCGACGACGATCCCGGCGGCGCTCTGGGCCGCGTCGGCGGCGATCGAGCGCTGGAGGTCGGTGATCAGGGTGCGCACCTCGGGCACCGCGCTGACCGCACTGACCTTGGAGGTGACCTCCTGGGTGCGGATCGGCCCGGCGGCGTCGAGGCCGTCCACGCTGATGGTGGGGGCGCAGGGGTCCGTACCGGAGACGATGACGGGCTTGCCCGCCGCGAGCGCGATGGCCTGCGGGTCGTCGAGGTCGACGCCGTTGGTGATCATCCACCAGGTGATGGCCCGGTACTGCGCACCGGTGTCCAGGTACCGCAGCCCGAGCTTGGCGGCGACGGCCTTGGAGGTGCTGGACTTGCCCGTGCCGGAGGGACCGTCGATGGCGACGATCACGGCGGACTGAGCGGCGGTTTCCACGGGGCGAGCACCTTCCTGGTTGCGCGTACGTGTCCGGGCGCGCGAAAACGCCCCTCCTTAAGGGTAACGACTCGCCGGGGCCCTTGACGCCGGTCGCTCCGGGGGCCGCCGGGAGGGCCGCGGGAGCCGGGCCGGGGAGGCCTACTGGCGCAGTGCCCAGCCGCGCTCGCGCAGCTCGGCGGTGAGGCCCGCCGCCGCCCTCGGTTCCACGCTCAGCTGGACCAGGCCGGCCTGCTGCCCGTTGGCGTGCTCGATCCGTACGTCCTCGATGTTGACCCCGGCCCGCCCGGCGTCGGCGAAGATCCGCGCCAGCTCGCCCGGCTGGTCGCTGATCAGCACGGTCACCGTCTCGTACACGGTCGGCGCGGAGCCGTGCTTGCCCGGCACCCGGACCCGGCCCGCGTTTCCGCGGCGCAGCACGTCCTCGATGCCCTCGGCGCCGCCGCGCCGCTTCTCCTCGTCCGCGGACTGCAGTCCGCGCAGTGCCTGCACGGTCTCCTCCAGGTCGGCGGCGATCCCGGCGAGCACGTCGGCGACCGGCCCGGGGTTGGCGGAGAGGATCTCCACCCACATCCGGGGGTCGGAGGCGGCGATCCGGGTGACGTCGCGGATGCCCTGCCCGCACAGCCGTACGGCGCTCTCGTCGGCCTCCTCCAGCCGCGCGGCGACCATGCTGGACACCAGCTGCGGGGTGTGCGAGACCAGCGCGACCGCCCGGTCGTGGGCGTCGGCGTCCATCACGACGGGCACGGCCCGGCAGAGTGCGACCAGCTCCAGCGCCAGGTTCAGCACCTCGTGGTCGCTGTCCCGGGTCGGCGTCAGCACCCAGGGGCGCCCCTCGAACAGGTCGGCGGTCCCGGCGAGCGGGCCGGAGCGCTCCTTGCCCGCCATCGGGTGCGTCCCGATGTACGCCGTCAGGTCCACGCCCAGGGCCTCCAGCTCGCGCCGCGGGCCCCCCTTGACGCTCGCCACGTCGACGTAGGCCCGGCCGAGGCCCCGCTCGATCGCGTCGGCCAGGGTCGCGGCCACATGGGCCGGCGGTACGGCGACGATCACCAGGTCGACCCTGCCCTCGGCGGGCTCGTCCGTACCCGCGCCGAAGGAGGCGGCCGTACGGGCCTGGGCGGGGTCGTGGTCGGTGAGGTGGACGGTGATCCCGCGGGCGGTCAGGGCGAGGGCCGCCGAGGTGCCGATGAGGCCGGTTCCGATGACGGCGGCGGTTCTCACGGGGGCTCCTCGGGTGGATCGTGCGGCGGGTGCGCCGGTGGGCCGGTGGACCGCTGGGCCGGTGCGCTCCCAGGGTAGCCAGGCTCCGGCACCACGGGGGCCCGGTGGGACCGGGCGGCGGCCCCCGTACCGCACCGGCCGGGCCTGCGGTAGAACGACGGCATGATCTTCCACATCGTCCCGCTCGCCGACTGGTCCGCCGCGCCGGAGCGCCCGTACGCCCCGCCCTCGCTCGACTCGGAGGGCTTCGTGCACTGTTCGGGGGACGCGGCCACCGCGCTGGCCGTCGCCGACGCCCACTTCGGCGGGGTCGGCGGGCCGCTGCTCGCGCTCGAACTCGACGAAGGAGCCCTGACCGCGCCGGTGCGCCGGGAGGGTGAATCCGGCGGCCGCTACCCGCACGTGCACGGTCCGTTGAACCGGGACGCGGTGGTCCGCGTGTGGGAGGTCGTACGGACACCGGGGCGACCGGCGGAACTGGTTCCGCGGGCACCCGGTCACTGACCGGGGACCGGCCGGGCGGAGCGGACGGCGGCGCGGCGGGCTTCTCACGAGGCCCGTGAGGCGCCAGGATGCTGCTGCCCCACCGGTCACCCAGCGAGGAGAAGTCATGAGCGAGCCCACCCGCACCGCCCGGCGCACGGTACTGGCGGCAGGAGCGGTGGCCCTGGCGGGCGGCGCGCTCACCGCGTGCGGCGGTGACGAGAAGCCGGCGGGCGGTTCCGGGGCCGCCACGAGCCCCGGCGCGGTCCCGAGCGGGCCGGACGGCGCGTCGGCCGCGCCCTCGGCGGCACCCTCCACCGGCGGGACGGCCGGCAAGGCGCTGCTCAAGGCCTCGGCCGTACCGGTGGGCGGCGGCACGGTCCTCAAGGACGAGAAGCTCGTGGTCACCCAGCCGTCGGCGGGCTCCTACCGGTGCTTCACGGCGGTCTGCACCCACCAGGGCTGCCTCGTGAACAAGGTGGCGGACGGCACCATCGACTGCCCGTGCCACGGCAGCAAGTTCAACGTCATGGACGGCGCCGTGGCCCACGGCCCGGCCACCCGCCCGCTCGCGGAGAAGAAGATCGTGGTGTCCCCGGCGGGCGACATCACCCTCGCCTGACCCGCGGGCCACTCCCCGAAATCGCGTCGCGTGGCGGGCCGCCACCCGCCTACGCTGCGGCGATGGACAGGGACGACGAGCTGACGCTGGTGAGCGAACACACGGTCTACTCGTGCGTGATGGGTTCGCGGGCGTTCGGGCTGGCGACGGAGGCGAGCGACACCGACCGGCGCGGTGTCTACCTCGCCCCCACCCCGCTGTTCTGGCGGTTCGACAAGCCGCCCACGCATGTGGAGGGGCCCCGGGAGGAGGAGTTCTCCTGGGAGCTGGAACGCTTCTGCGAGCTGGCCCTGCGCGCCAACCCCAACATCCTGGAGTGCCTGCACTCCCCCCTGGTGGAACGGCTGACCCCGGTGGGCGAGGAACTCCTCGCGCTCCGCGGGGCGTTCCTCTCCCGGCGCGCCCACACCACCTTCACCCGCTATGCGACCTCGCAGCGCGCCAAACTCGACGCGGACGTCCGGATCCACGGCGCCCCGCGCTGGAAGCACGCGATGCACCTGCTGCGCCTGCTGGAATCGTGCCTGCACCTCCTGCGCACGGGCCGCCTCTCGGTCGACGTCGGCCCCCTGCGCGAGGGCCTGCTGGCCGTCAAGCGCGGCGAGGTCCCCTGGCCCGAGGTGGAGACCCGCATGACCCGCCTGGCGGCCGACTGCGAGAGCGCCCTCCTCACCACCCCCCTACCGCCGACCCCCGACCTCCCCCGCGTAGAAGCCTTCCTCCACCACACCCGCCGCACCTCGGCCCGCTGAGGGGGCGGGAGTCCAGCACGGCTCACGCGTCCCAGAGGGTGCCGAAGGCGAGGAGTTCGTCGCGGTATTCGATGCGGCCCTCCCAGTCGCGGGGCCAGACGGCCGCGCCGAGGTGGGCGCCCGCGAAGGCGCCGGTCAGGCAGGCGATCGAGTCCGAGTCGCCGGCCGTGCAGGCGGCGCGGCGCAGGGCGGTCAGCGGGTCTTCGGGGAAGAGCAGGAAGCAGTGCAGGGCGGTGGCCAGGGCCTCCTCGGCGATCCAACCGTCGCCGGTGGCCAGGCAGGGGTCGGTCTCCGGGGAGGGGGCGCGCAGGGCGGCCGCGAGGCGGTCCAGGACGGCCAGGCAGTCGTCCCAGCCGCGCGCCATGTACGACTCGGGCGAGGCGTCCGCGGTGGTGCGCCGCCAGAGGTCGCCGAGCCAGCGCTCGTGGTAGCGGGTCCGGTTGTCGAGGGCGTAGGAGCGCAGCTGCCCGACCAGGCCCGTCACCTCGGTGCCGTGCGCGAGGAGGTGCACGGCCCGGGCGGTGAGGTCGGAGGCCGCCAGCGCCGTCGGGTGGCCGTGGGTGAGGGCCGACTGGAGCTGGGCGGCGCCCGCCCGTTCCTCCTCGGTCCAGCCGGGTACGAGCCCCACCGGCACCACCCGCATGTTGGCCCCGCAGCCCTTCGAGCCGACCTGGCTGGCGTCGCGCCAGTCGCGCTCCGGCTCCTTCAGCAGCGAGCAGGCGACCATGCAGGTGCGGCCGGGGGCGCGGTTGTTCTCGGGCGAGCGCCACCATTCGACGAACTCCTCGCGGACCGGGCGGGCGAGCCGCAGCGGAGCGACCAGGCCGCGTCCGGCGGCCGTCCGCATGCCGCGGGCCAGGGCGAGGGTCATCTGGGTGTCGTCGGTGACGATCGCCGGGCGCGGCAGCCCCATCTCCCGCCAGGGGCCGGTCTTGGCGAGGATGGAGGGGACGTCGTTGAACTCCGTCGGGAAGCCGAGGGCGTCGCCCAGGGCCAGGCCGATCATGGCTCCCGTCGCCGCCCGCTTGCCTGTCGTGGTCATCGTGAGGGTCCTTCCGAAGGGCGGAGCAGGGGCGGGTGGAGGGCGGTGGCCGGGCCGGCCCGGTAGAGCGCGGCCGGTTTGCCGCGCCCGCCGGTCAGCCGGGCGGCTCCCGGAACCGCGTCGACGAAGCCGGGGGTGGCGAGCACCTTGCGGCGGAAGTTGGGGCGGTCCAGGGAGGTGTCCCAGACGGTCTCGTAGACGCCCTGGAGCTCCCCGAGGGTGAACTCCGGCGGGCAGAAGGCGGTGGCCAGGCAGGTGTATTCGAGCTTCGCGCCGACCCGTTCCCGCGCGTCGGCCAGGATCACCGCGTGGTCGAAGGCGAGACCGAGGCCCGGTTCCCGCGCCTCCTCCACCGGCATCCAGCGCGCGTGCTCGGCGTCGCCGCCGCCCGCCGGGGCCGGTTCCGGCATGTCCGGGACCAGCGCGGTGAAAGCGACCGAGACGACCCGCATGCGGGGGTCCCGGCCGGGGTCGCTGTACGTGCGCAGCTGCTCCAGATGGAGGTCCGCGACCACGGGCCCGGGCAGCCCGGTCTCCTCGGCGAGTTCACGGCGGGCGGCGTCCTCGGCGGACTCGCGGGGCAGCACGAACCCGCCGGGCAGCGCCCAGGCCCCGGCGTACGGTTCCTGGCCGCGCCGGATCAGCAGGACGTGCAGCCGCCCGTCCCGCACGGTGAACACGGCGAGGTCGGCGGTGACGGCGAACGGCTCGAAGGCGGCCGGGTCGTACCCCTCGGGGCGCCGGGCGCTCACCGGCGCTCCGCCGTCATGGAGGTGCCCCCGCGCTTGTTCTCCGGCAGCGGGTCGGCGAAGTGCCAGCCCTCGGCCAGCAGCGCGTCCACCGCCCGGACGGCCGTCTCCAGCCGCTCGCGCCGGTCCCCGCCGACGACCAGGAAACGCTTCCCGGTGCGCGTGAGTTCCTCCCGGAACCGCCCGGTCATCCAGGGCCGCAGCCCGGGCCCGTCCCGCAGCCCGTCGTCCTCGAAGGGGACGCCCTCGTGGTCGGTGAGCAGGTACAGGTCCCGCCGCGGCCCGCAAGCGGCGATCTCCTCGACCTCCGCGCTGCGGGCGCCGAGGTAGCGCTCGTGCCAGATGCCGGTGGCGAAGGAGTCGGTGTCGCAGAACAGCACCGGCGAGCCGAGCCGGGCCGCCGCCTCTTCGTCGGCGTCCTGGCGGCGCGCGATCACTGGGAACTCGGCGGAGGCGAACTCCGCGTCGGCCCAGTCCGCCGCCGGGTCGGCGGCGCGCAGGGCCGCCAGTTTCTCCTCGCTGTAGCGGCGCCCGTACTCGGCGACCCAGCCGGTCCGCGCCCAGATACCGCCCCGGCCCCGGTAGTGCGCGGCGAGGGCCCGGGAGAGGGTGGTGGTGCCGGTGGACTCGGCGCCGAGGACGACGACCCGCCGGGTGAGGGCGGCCCGTACGCCCGGGCCGAGGAACTCCCAGGTCCCGACGGGGTCCGCGCGCACGGCCGTCCCCGAGACCGGGAAGAGCGAGCGGGCGGGGTCGACGAGGACCTCCTCGGCGCCGAAGCGCCGGGCCAGCTCGCTCCCGTACTCCTCCGAGGTGAAGACGGCGTCCACCGGCTCGCCGACGGCGCCCCGGAAGACGGCCATGTGGGCCTCCCACACCGCCGGGTCGTACAGGTCGACCGGGATGTCGTCCACCGCGCCGACGACCCGCGCCCCCGGGTGCGCCTCGCGCATCCAGGCGACCCGGTCGGCGAGCGGCACCGACTCCACGGAGGCGGCGCAGACCAGGACGGTCAGCCGCTCGCACCGCTCCTGCGCGGTCCGCACGAGGTGGTGGTGGCCGGCGTGCGGCGGGTAGAACTTCCCGAGCACGAGCCCGTGCCCGTGGCGCCGCCCGGAGCCCGCCGGGTGCGCCGTCATGCCGTCGCTCCCGCGGCCGGTGTACGGGCGGCGGGCGTGGCCAGGGACCGCAGCCAGCCGACCAGGCCCGCCACGCACAGGGCGAGGAAGCCGACGTACAGGGCGGAGGTCAGGTACAGCCCCTTGTAGGCGTACAGCGGGACGTAGACCAGGTCGGCCGCGATCCACAGCCACCAGGACTCGACGAGCTTGCGGCACTGCCCGTAGGTGGCCATGAGCGAGAGGGCGGTGGTGAGCGCGTCCCAGAACGGGACGGTGGAGTCGCTGACCCGGGCGAGCAGCAGGGTGAGCCCGAGGGTCCCCACCACCCCCGCCGCGGCGAGCCAGGCCCATTCGGCGCGCGTGGTGCGGCGCACCGGCAGGGCTTCGGCGGCGCCCGGTCCACCCCCGTGGGTCCAGGACCACCAGCCGTAGGCGGCGAGGGCGATGAAGACGATCTGGAGCCCGGCGTCGGCGTAGAGGCCGGTCCGGGCGAAGAGCACGATGAAGAAGATGTTGTTGGCGATGCCGATCGGCCAGTTGGCGATGTGCTGCCGGGCCACCAGCCAGACGCACAGGGCGCCGGTGGCGAAGCCGAGTACCTCGGTCCAGTCCACGTCGGACCCCCCGCTCTCTTTATAGTCATCCTGACTATAAAGGCGAAGGGCCGGTCGGGGCAAGGGAAAAGCCCGCGGCGCCGAGGGCGCCGCGGGCTCTCCGGGTGGTGCGGGCGGGACTACAGGCCGACCTCGCGCATCAGCATGCCGACCTCGGTGTTGGTCAGGCGGCGCAGCCAGCCGGACTTCTGGTCGCCCAGCTCGATCGGACCGAAGGCGGTCCGCACGAGCTTCTCGACGGGGAAGCCCGCCTCGGCCATCATGCGGCGCACGATGTGCTTGCGGCCCTCGTGGAGGGTCACCTCGACCAGGTAGTTCTTGCCGAGCTGGTCGACGACGCGGAAGTGGTCGGCGCGGGCGTAGCCGTCCTCCAGCTCGATGCCGTCCTTGAGGCGCTTGCCGATCTCGCGCGGCAGCGGGCCCGTGATGGCCGCGACGTACGTCTTCTTCACGCCGTACTTCGGGTGCGTGAGGCGGTGGGCCAGCTCACCGTGGTTGGTGAGCAGGATGATGCCCTCGGTCTCGGTGTCGAGCCGGCCGACGTGGAAGAGACGCGTCTCACGGTTGGTGACGTAGTCGCCGAGGCACTGGCGGCCGTCCGGGTCCTCCATGGTGGAGACGACCCCGGCGGGCTTGTTCAGCGCGAAGAAGAGGTACGACTGGGTGGCGACGGTCAGGCCGTCCACCTTGATCTCGTCCGAGGGCAGGACGCGCTTGCCCTGCTCCAGCACGATCTGGCCGTTGACCTCGACGCGCGACTGCTCGATGAGCTCCTCGCACGCGCGGCGCGAACCCATGCCGGCACGGGCGAGCACCTTCTGCAGGCGCTCACCCTCCTCCTCGGCACCCGGGAAGGTCTTCGGGGTCTTGATCACGGGCTTGTCGGCGTACCGGTCGCGCACGCGCTCCTCGATCCGCGCGTCCAGCTCGCGCGGACGGGACTGGCCGCTGCGGCTGCCGGGACCGCTGCGCGGGCCGCCCGCCTGGCCGATGCCCGGGGTCCTGGAGGTCTTGGGGCCGCCCTTGGCGCCACCGCGGGCCGCCGCGCCACGGGCGCCGCCGCGGTTGCCGTCGGCCGCGCCACGGGCACCGCCGCCGCCCGCCTTGGCACCGCCGCGGCCGTTGCGCTCGCCCTCGGGGCCGACATCGTAGCGGCGCTCCTCGGGACGGGGGTTGCGGATCCGGGGCGCGGGCGCCTGGTCGCGGTCACGGGAGTCCGAGCCGCCGCCCTGGTAACCGCCGCCGCCCTGGTAGCCACCGCCCTGGTAGCCCCCGGAGGACGAGCCGCCGCGGGAGCCGCCGCCCTGGTAGCCGCCGCCGGAGGAGGAACCACTGCGGGAGGCGCCGCCACCCTGGTAGCCGCCACCGGACGAACCGCCGCGCGAGCCGCCGCCCTGGTAGCCGCCGCCGGAGGAGCCCCCGCGGGAGGCGCCGCCACCCTGGTAGCCACCGCCGGAGGAGCCGCCGCGCGAGCCGCCGCCGCCCTGGTAGCCACCCGAGGAGGAGCCGCCGCGCGAGCCGCCGCCGGAGGAGCCCCCGCGGGAGCCGCCGCCCTGGTAGCCGCCGCCGGAGGACGATCCGCCGCGGGAGCCACCGCGCCCGCCTCCACCGCCGCCGCTGCTGTTCCTGTTGCCGCCGCCGTTGCCGTTACCGCTGCTTCGCATCAAAGTTCCGTCGTCTTGTCGTCATTCAGGAGTATCCGGCGCATACGGTGCGTCCGGATCGAACGACGGCACACCCTCCAGCGCCTCGGCTTCGATCGCGTCCGCCTCGGGGAGGAAGGGCGCGAGCTCCGGGAGCTCGTCCAGGCCGCGCAGGCCCATCCGCTCCAGAAAGTAGTTCGTCGTCCTGTACAGGATCGCACCTGTTTCGGGTTCCGTCCCCGCCTCGGCCACCAGACCGCGCTGCAGGAGGGTCCGCATGACCCCGTCGCAGTTGACTCCGCGCACCGCCGAGACCCGCGAGCGGCTCACCGGCTGGCGGTAGGCGACCACGGCCAGCGTCTCCAGCGCGGCCTGCGTCAGCCGGGCCTGCTGGCCGTCCAGGACGAAGGCCTCCACCGCCGCCGCGTACCGGGGCCGCGTGTAGAAGCGCCAGCCCCCGGCGATCAGCCGGAGCTCGAAACCGCGGCCCTGGCGGGTGTACTCGTCGGCCAGCTCCCGCAGGGCCACCGCGACCTCGCGCGGGGTCCGCTCCAGCACCTTGGCGAGGTGCGCCTCGGTCGCGGGTTCGTCGACGACCATGAGTACGGCCTCCAGCGCGGGCCCCAGCGGCAGCCCGCCCGGGCCCCCCTGGCCGCCGCCGCCGTCCGCCTCGTCCCGCTCGTCCGCCTCGTCCCTCTCGTCCACGTCACTCATCCCGTACGCCTTCCCCGGTCCGGTCGAACTCGTCACTCACGGCCGCCGCTGGAGCCGCGCCGTCCTCGCCGCCGCTCCAGCGGACGGTGAGCGTCCGCAGGGCCTCCTCCTGGTCCAGGACGACCGCCTTCTCCCGGTAGAGCTCCAGCAGCGCCAGGAAGCGCGCCACCACGGTGAGGGTGTCGGCGGTGTCCTCGGTCAGCTCCTGGAAGGTCGCCTCGCCGCGGGCCCGCAGGATCCGTACGACGACCTCCGCCTGCTCCCGGACGCTGACCAGCGGTGCGTGGATGTGGTCGACGTACACCTCGGGCTTCGCCCGGGGCCGCATCGCGTTGACGGCGATCCGGGCGAAGCCCTCGGGGCCGATGCTGATGACGACGTCGGGCAGCAGTTCCGCGTGGTGCGGCTCCAGCCCGACGGTGCGGGGGTAGCGGCGGCCCTCGCTCTCGGCCCGCTCTTCGAAGATCGCGGCGATGCGCTTGTAGGCGCGGTACTGGAGCAGCCGGGCGAACAGCAGGTCCCGGGCCTCCAGCAGCGCCAGGTCGGCCTCGTCCTCCACCTCGGCCGCCGGGAGCAGCCGGGCGGCCTTGAGGTCGAGGAGGGTCGCGGCGACGACGAGGAACTCGGTGGTCTGGTCGAGGTCCCAGTCCGGTCCCATGGCACGGATGTGCGCCATGAACTCGTCGGTCACCTTCGAGAGGGCCACCTCGGTGACGTCGAGCTTGTGCCGCGAGATCAACTGGAGGAGAAGGTCGAAGGGCCCCTCGAAATTCGCCAGCCGCAGCGTGAACCGGCCGTCGCCGGGGGCGAGGGCTGCCGGGGCGGCCGCGCCGGGGCCGTGGCCCTCCGGCTCACCGGGGGTGGGAACGGCCGGGCGGGGGCCGGGGTCCTCCAGCTCACCGGGGGCCGGGGCGGCCGGGCGGGGGCCAGACCTGCCCGCGGGCTCCCCCGACGCACCGACAAGGCCCTGTACGGGCGCAGGAGGCTCTCCTGCCGCCTGCGGGCCCTCCGCGGCCGCCGGGGCCTCCGCGGGGCCCACGGGGCTCTCTACGGCCGTTTGCGGCGGCTCGGGAGCGGCGGCCCCGCCCGGGCCGAGGCTGCGACGGGCGCGGCGGCCAGGACGGCCGGGGTCGGCATCCGCGGCGGCGTCTGGTGTCGAGGGGGGCATGGCGGTCCAGGGAGTACGGAACGGGAAACGGGATACGGAACGGGGAACGGGATCTCGGCCCCATGCTGCCCCCTGCGCCCCCGGCAGCCGGTGAGGCCCCGCGCGAGCGGCGGTTCGCCGCGCGCACCGCCCCGACCCCTGACAGGTCGCCGCCACGTCGGGGGCGCGAAACCCCGCGGGGGCGGCCCGAGAGCGGACGCAGGCCCGCGGACCTCGGACCACGGGGCGGCCCGCAGCACGGAGCCGGTGCGGTGGGCTTGGCACGGAGCGGGGGCGGGACGCGAGCGGCGCAACCGGCTCGGAGCGGCGCTCTTGACGCGGAGCGGAGCGGTGCTCTCGGTAGCGAGCAGGGCACCCGGCTCGGAGCGGCGCTCTTGATACGGAGCGCTGCGCCAGGGTCGCGAGCGGTGCACCCCTGGCACAAAGCTGAGCACCGACACGGAGCGGTGCTCTCGGTACGGAGCGGCGCGCCTGGACGCGAGCGGTGCACTCCGGCACGGAGCGGCGCTCTTGGTGCGGAGCGGTGGGCCTGGACGCGAACAGCGCCTCCGGCTCGGAGCGGCACGCCCGACCGGAGCGGTGCTCTCGGTACGGAAAGGTGCTCTCGCTCCGGAGCGGTGCGCCCGGCACGAAAGCCTTGCCGGTTCGGCCCCGTACGCGCGCCCCGGAGGCCTCCGCGGCGACCTCGGCCCACCGCCATCCTCGCGTCGGATGCGCCCCGCGGGGGGGCCAGCGATGCCGAGGGTCAGCTGCCGCACAGAACCGGCGACCGCACAGGGTCAGCTACCGCACGGCACCGGCGGCCCCGCCGCGTCAGCCGCCCCGCAGCACCAGCGACCCCGCAGACTCAGCCGCCCCGCAAAACCAGCGACCCCGCCGACTCAGCCGCCCCGCAGCACCAGCGACCCCGCAGGTTCTCAGCAACCCCGCAAGCTCTCAGCGACCCCGCAGCCGGCGGACCAGGATGCTCGCGTCGCCGCGGGACTCCAGGTCGGCCAGGACGACCGCCACGGCCTCCCGGACGATCCGCCCGCGGTCCACCGCGAGGCCGTGCTCGCCGCGCAGCACCAGCCGCGCGTGCTCCAGGTCCATCAGTTCCTCGGCGGAGACGTAGACCGTGATCTTCTCGTCGTGCCGCTCGCGGCCGCTCGGCCGCCGGTTCGCCCCGCGGCCCTTGCCGCGCCGCGGCTCACCGCCACCGCCGCCGGCCCCGTTCACAGAGCCGGCAGAACCTTCCTGCGACCTGCGCGGAGCGCCCACGGCGCCCACGGCGTCGCCCTCCCGGCTGCGCCCCTCCGCCCCCGCGTCCTCCGCGGCGGCAGTGTGCTCCGACCGGGCCGACGCACCGCCCGCGGCCGAGGCCGCATCCTCGCCCGAGCGCCGCGGCGAGGACGACTGGAGGGCCATCCCCCCGGTCGTGCGGAACAGTTCGTCGGCTCCGGGCAGACTCACTCGGCGGGACACCGGGCGAGCACCTCCCTGGCCAACTGGCGGTAGGCGGCGGCGCCGACGGAGTTGGAGGCGTACGTGGTGATCGGTTCACCGGCGACCGTGGTCTCCGGGAAGCGCACCGTACGGCCGATGACGGTGTGGTAGACGTGGTCGTCGAAGGCCTCGACGACGCGCGCCAGCACCTCGCGGCTGTGCACCGTACGGGAGTCGTACATCGTGGCGAGGATGCCGTCGAGCTCCAGCTCGGGGTTGAGCCGCTCCTGCACCTTCTCGATGGTCTCGGTCAGCAGCGCCACGCCGCGCAGCGCGAAGAACTCGCACTCCAGCGGGACGATGACCTTGTGAGCCGCCGTCAGGGCGTTCACGGTCAGCAGGCCGAGCGAGGGCTGACAGTCGATCACGATGTAGTCGTAGTCGGCCATCAGCGGCTTGAGCGCCCGCTGGAGCGTCGACTCGCGCGCGACCTCGCTGACCAACTGCACTTCGGCGGCGGACAGGTCGATGTTGCTCGGCAGCAGGTCCATGTTCGGGACCGCCGTCTTCAGCAGCACCTCGTCGGCCGACATCCCGCGCTCCATGAGCAGGTTGTAGACCGTCAGGTCGAGTTCCATCGGGTTCACGCCGAGTCCCACGGACAGCGCGCCCTGTGGGTCGAAGTCGACGAGCAGCACGCGGCGCCCGTACTCGGCGAGCGCCGCACCCAGGTTGATGGTCGACGTGGTCTTGCCCACGCCGCCCTTCTGGTTGCACATCGCGATGATCTTCGCCGGACCGTGGTCCGTCAGCGGACCCGGGATCGGGAAGTACGGCAGCGGCCGTCCGGTCGGGCCGATCCGCTCCCGGCGCTGGCGTGCAGCGTCGGGCGCGAGGGTGGCCGCGTACTCGGGGTCGGGCTCGTACTCGGCGTCGGGGTCGTAGAAGTGCCCTTCGGGCACCACGTCATAGTCGGCGAAACCAGTGGGCTTTTCGCCGCTCAGGTCGCCGGCCCTGGAGTTCACGTCTAGGCCGTCCATGCTCTTTTGGGGCGTCGTCAGGTGCTGGTGGTTTGCGAAGGTGCGTACCGCGACGGAGCCGACAGCCTCGAGTCCGACCGGACCCTGGCCCCGCGCAGGCGTCCCTGCTTGACCACCTCCAGGAGCAAATGTCGACTCATTCACAAGTCGTCTTACCTCCTTGGACGTGACCAGGACACTTATCGATAGGTCAGCGTGGCACCATGCCGACGGTTGGCGACTCTATGGCGTGTCACCGCTCCGCAGCAACACAATCCGCCGGACCCGCCGCGTTGTGTCGGCAACCGAACACCACTCTGTCAAGGGCGTGCGAGCTGTCACTGCGAAGTTTCACGGGTGCGCGAATCGGTTAAAGGGTTACGTTCGAGGCGAGTTGAGCGGGGTCGCCGCGGGCCTCGAAACACGTCCGGCCGGACCTTGTCAGCAAGGTCCGGCCGGATACGTGAGATTGACGTCAGTCGTTGACGCCGGAGCCGTCGGCCGGTGTCGGCCGCGCGGTTCGGATCAGCCGAGGAGCGACTTGAGCTCCAGCGTCGGCAGGCCGTGCGCCTCGGCGACGGGGCCGTAAACGACCTGCCCGTCATGGGTGTTGAGACCCAGGGCGAGCGCGGCGTCGCGGCGCAGCGCCTCGACCCAGCCGTTGTTCGCCAGCGACACGATGTACGGCAGCGTGGCGTTGGTGAGGGCGTAGGTGGAGGTGTTCGGGACCGCGCCCGGCATGTTCGCGACGCAGTAGAAGACCGAGTTGTGGACCTGGAAGGTCGGCTCGGCGTGGGTGGTCGGACGGGAGTCCTCGAAGCAGCCGCCCTGGTCGATCGCAATGTCGACAAGGACACTTCCGGGCTTCATCCGGGAGACCAGCTCGTTGGTGACCAACTTCGGGGCCTTCGCACCCGGGATGAGCACCGCGCCGATGACGAGGTCGGCCTCCAGGACCGCCTTCTCCAGCTCGAAGGCGTTGGAGACGATCGTCTGGATCTTCGTACCAAAGATCTTGTCGGCCTCGCGCAGCTTGTTGATGTCGCGGTCGAGCAGGGTCACGTGGAAGCCCATGCCGATGGCGATCTGCGCGGCGTTCCAGCCGGAGACGCCGCCGCCGATGACGACCGCCTTCGCGGCCTGGGTGCCGGGGACGCCGCCCGGGAGGATGCCGCGGCCGCCGACGGAGCGCATCAGGTGATAGGCGCCGACCTGCGGGGCCAGCCGGCCCGCGACCTCGGACATGGGGGCGAGCAGCGGGAGCGCGCGGTTGGCCAGCTCGACCGTCTCGTACGCGATCGCGGTGGTGCCGGACTCCAGCAGCGCGTCCGTGCACTCGCGGGAGGCCGCGAGGTGCAGGTACGTGAAGAGGGTCTGGTCCTTGCGGAGGCGGTGGTACTCCTCCGCGATGGGCTCCTTGACCTTCAGCAGCAGGTCGGCGGTGGCCCAGACCTCGTCGGCGGTGCCGAGGATCTCGGCGCCGGCCGAGACGTACTCGGCGTCCGTGATCGAGGAGCCGACACCGGCGTTCTGCTCGACGAAGACCTGGTGGCCGTTACGGACCAGCTCATGCACGCCGGCGGGCGTGATGGCGACCCGGAACTCGTTGTTCTTGACCTCGCGGGGGATGCCGACCTTCATCGTCGATCACGGTCCTTGGCTCAGGGGAAATTACTGGGTACTTCCATACATACCCGCCCACAAGAACGCGCAACGGGATGCACCACGGACTGCCGCGGTGAACCCAGTCTAATGAAGGATGAGTCGCTGTCTAGCCTTGCAAACGAATAATCTCAGTCGGAACTACTACGGATTTCGCAGGCTGCGGGGTCGTCTCCGAGCAATCTGTCGGCCACAGCCCGGTGCAGCCTGGCGGCCGCGGGGTCGCCGAGCCGGTCCAGCGTGTCGGCGAGCCGCACCTGGAGCGCGGCCTGCAGGCGCACGTCACCGGCCTTGCGCGCCAGCTCGATCGCCTCCCGGCAGGTGTGCAGCGATTCCTCCGGCCGCCCGGCGTACTCGCGCACGCGTGCCATCTCGCTCAACGCCTTTGCCTGGCCGGGTACATCGGCCAGCTTCCGGTAGCCCGCCGAGGCCGCCCGCCAGCTGCGCAGCGCGTCCCCGTAGCGGCCCGCGTAGGTGTGCACGTTGCCGAGCCGCCCGTACAGCCTCGCCTCGTCCGCTCGCTCCCCCCTCGCGAGGGCCTGGGACAGCGCTCGACCGAACCAGTCGGCGGCCCGGTGCCAGTCCCCCAGCTCCTGGTACGCGCCGCCTACGGATTCCATCGCGCGGCCGGTTGCGTAGGGGTCGTTCGCGGCCCGTCCCGCGTCCAGCGCGGCCCGGTACCGCTCCAGCGCGTCGTACGTACGTCCGGTTTCGGCGTCCAGGTCGGCCAGGTTCAGCAGGGCCGCGGCCTGCTCGCGGTGGAGTCCGCCGCGCTCGGCGACGTCCAGGACGAGGCGGTGCAGCCCGTACAGCTCGGGCGCGGCCTCCGCCGTACCGCGGTGGTCGGCCAGGGCCCGGACGAGCCCGGCGACCAGGCGGCGGGCCAGGGTGTCCAGGTCGCCGTCGGCCACGGCCAGCGCGGCGGCGGCGGTCAGTGCGGGCAGCCGGCTGTCCAGCCAGCGCGCGGCGGCCCTGCGGTCCGGGAAGCGCAGGGTGCGCGGCAGGCCGTCGAGCAGCTCGCGGACCGTTTCCTCGTCGTCCTCGGCCATGGCCCGGCAGGAGTGCAGCAGCCGGACCGTGCGCTCCAGCATCCGGGCCCGGGCCAACTGGACCTCGGCGGTACGTTCCTTCGCTTCCAGGAGCGCCTGGAGCAGCGGGGCGAGGCAGCCGGGCAGCAGGTACTGGCCGTCCGCGGCCGGGCGCAGCAGCGCCAGCCCGGTGAAGTCCTCCAGCGTGGACTGGGCCGCCGCTACGGAGCAGCCCGCCAGGGCGGAGGCGATGTGCGAGTCGACCATCCCGGCCGGGGCCAGCGGGAGCAGCCGCAGGCTGCGCTGGGCGGGCTGCGGCAGGGATTCGTAGACCAGCCGGAAGGCGCGGGCCAGCGGTCCGGCGGTGCCGGCGGGCATCTCGTGGAGCTGCTTGGCCACGTCGGCGACGGCGGCCTTGGGATGGGCGGCGAGGTAGCCGCCGGCCAGGGCCAGCGCGGCGGGCTGGCCCCCGCAGGCCTCGGCGAGCGCCTCGGCGGCGCGGGGGTCGGCGGTGACGCGGGTGGTGCCCATGCGCTGGGCGAGCAGGTCGACGGCGGAGGGGGTGTCGAGCCCGCCGAGGGTGCAGGGGCGGACGTCCGGGATCCCGGTGAGGGGGCCCTCGGCGGTCACCACGACCAGGCACTCGGGGGTGTCGGGCAGGAGGGCGTCCACCTGGTGCGGGTCGGCGGCGTCGTCGACGAGGAGGATCACCCGCTTGCCGGTGAGCGCCTCGCGCAGGGCGGAACTCAGCTCGTCCTCGGCGGCGCCGGGCGGGGTGGTCCTGCCGAGCGCCTCCAGCAGGCCCCTGACGGCCCGTTCGGTGGCGACCGGGTCCCCGCCGGGGGTGGTGAGGCGGGTCCGGAACACCCCGTCGGGGTACTCGCCGGCCACCTCGGCCACGAAGGCCTCGGCGAGCGCGGTGCGGCCGGAGCCGGGGCGCCCGGCGACGAGCAGCACCCGCGCCCGGGGCGCCTTGGCCTTGCGGCCGGAGAGGGTGTCGAGCCCGGTCCTGGCGATGTCCTCGCGCAGCTCCTTGAGCTCGCGCCTCCGCCCGACGAAATCCGTCACGGATCCGCTCCTCTCCCTGCCCTCGGGGATGCTGAGCGTAGTTCACACAGAGCGACGAACCGGGTGGAGCGCGGCGGACAAATCGCCCGATCGGATCAGCGGATGGTCACACCACCCTGTCCTTCCCGGGCCGCCCCTTGCCTCCGGCGGCCCCTCAAACGCCGGGGAGGCTGATCTTGCCCCCGCCCACCCGGTGCGGCGCTCGGCCGAAGCCCCCGCGGGCCGGGCGGCCCGCTCTCCTCGCCTGCGATGTCCGTGCCTCCGGCGGCCCCTCAAACGCCGGGGAGGCTGGTGTGTGCCCCGCTGGATTCCCCTGCGGCCCCGCCTCCAGCCCCGCCGGCGTTTGAGGGCCTGCCTCCGGCGGCGCCGC
>NZ_JBEXPB010000042.1:0-61806 GCF_040611795.1 Streptomyces sp. NPDC006529
CAGCAGCGTGCGCGGATCGGCGAGCCGGGTCTCGGCTCCGGTCGCGGTGTCGAGCACCCAGAGGCCGTCGAAGGGATCGGTGGGGCCGGTGGAGCCCGCGGAGACCTTCACGCTGTAGCCGGCCGGGATCTGGATGGGGTCGCCGGTCTGCGGGTTGCGCGCGGTGCGAGCGGCACGGTGGGTGCGCTCGAAGGTCAGGAAGCCGGGGATGGTGACCTTCTCGTCGCCCTTGGCGACGATCTCGCCGACGGTCTCGGCGAGCGCGGCCAGAACGGCGTCGGCGTCCTTGCGGGTCACCTCGGCGCGCTCGGACAGAGCGGCCACCAGCTCACTGCGGTTCATGTTGTACTCCCGTGTTCAACTTGCCTATGAGGCGTGAGATCGAAGCCGATGCTGCCAGGGCCCTAGGACAGTCCCCGGACCCGGGTCTGAACGTCAGACCCTCCCGCCCGGTTACGCATCCTGCCCCCACCAGCGGCGGGAAAGCCAATCCGGCACCCGCCAGGGTCACACGAAAAGCGCCACAGTCACGCCGCCGTGACGCTCCGTCCGCACCGGTGGACGCGGACCGCGCACCACGCGGGCATCCCCGCAACCCTAGAGGCGCGCCGGGGGGCCCGCATCCCGCGACGCGCCGGGGAAGGGGCCCCGGTGGCTCAGGCGGACGTGGGTCCCGTCACAGAGGTGGAGGCCGCAGGGGCGGCAGCCTTGCGGACCGCTCCGGCGACGGCGCCCGCGACCTTGTCGTTGAAGACGGACGGGATGATGTAGTTCGCGTTCAGCTCGTCCTCGGTGACGACATCGGCCAGCGCGGTCGCGGCGGCCAGCATCATGCCGGTGTTCACCGTCCGGGACTGGGCGTCCAGGAGGCCGCGGAAGACGCCCGGGAAGACCAGCACGTTGTTGATCTGGTTGGGGAAGTCCGAGCGGCCGGTGGCCACGACGGCGGCCGTCTCGCGGGCGACCGCCGGGTCGACCTCGGGGTCCGGGTTCGCGAGCGCGAACACGATGGCGCCGTCCGCCATGGCGGCGACGTCGGCGCCGCTGAGGACATTCGGGGCCGAGACGCCGATGAAGACGTCGGCGCCGACGACGGCCTCCTTGAGCGTGCCGGTGTAGCCCTCGGGGTTGGTGTTGTCGGCGATCCAGCGCAGCGGCGACTCGCTGTCGGCGTCGACCAGGTCGGCGCGGCCGGCGTGCACGACGCCGTGGATGTCGGCGCTGACGACGTTCTTGACGCCCGCCGCGAGGAGCAGTTTGAGGATGGCCGTGCCGGCCGCGCCGGCGCCGGACATGACGACCTTGACGTCGCCAACGGCCTTGTTCACCACGCGCAGTGCGTTGGTGAGGGCGGCGAGGACGACGATGGCGGTGCCGTGCTGGTCGTCGTGGAAGACGGGGATGTCGAGGGCCTCGCGCAGCCGGGCCTCGATCTCGAAGCAGCGCGGCGCGGAGATGTCCTCCAGGTTGATGCCGGCGAAGCCGGGGGCGATCGCCTTGACGATGGCGACGATTTCGTCGCTGTCCTGGGTGTCGAGGCAGATCGGCCACGCGTCGATCCCGGCGAACCGCTTGAAGAGGGCCGCCTTGCCCTCCATGACGGGCAGCGCGGCCATCGGGCCGATGTTGCCCAGGCCGAGGACCGCGGAGCCGTCCGTCACGACTGCGACGGAGTTGCGCTTGATCGTCAGGCGGCGCGCGTCCTCGGGGTTCTCGGCGATCGCCATGCACACGCGGGCCACGCCCGGGGTGTAGATCATGGAGAGGTCGTCACGGTTGCGGATGGGGTGCTTCGACGCCATCTCGATCTTGCCGCCGAGGTGCATCAGGAACGTGCGGTCCGAGACCTTGCCCAGGCTCACACCCTCGATCCCGCGCAGCTCCTCGACGATCTCGTCGGCGTGCGCCGTGGACGTCGCGGCGATCGTGACGTCGATCCGGAGCTTCTCGTGGCCGGAGGCGGTCACGTCGAGGCCGGTGACCGACCCTCCGCTGGACTCCACGACGGTGGTGAGCTGGGAGACCGCGGTACCGCTCGCGGGCACTTCCAGTCGGACCGTCATCGAGTACGAGACGCTGGGCGCCGTTGCCATGTCCGTGTTCCTCTGCTGTCCAAGGTTCGCTGTACACGGGCCCCGGCACGGCAGGCGTGACGGGACCTGTTGTCCGATCGTCCCACCTACCGGCCGGTACGAGGTAACCAGCTACAAATTTCGGAAAGATACTTCCACCATACGAGATTTACCGGTAGTGCGGAAGACCCGCAGGACAAACGGGCCGGTCAGCGGCGGCACGCAAAACAGGTCCGCGCCCTCCCCCGGAGGGGAGGACGCGGACCTGCTCTCTACGTCTATGACACCGACCCGCCATGCTCGCCTCGCGGCAAGTGGTCGCTCTAGGCGACTAAGGTTGGGCCCGGGGGCTTGGATCGAGCCGGTGCCACAACCAGGCTAACAAAGGTTCGCCGGAAGTGATCCCCCTCCCGGGGGACGACCTGAACGTCCATACGTCCGGCTCAGTCGCGCAGCAGCTCCGGCACCCCGGCCGCGTCGGGCCGGTCCCGCTCCCCCGACACCACCGTGAGCTGCTGCGTCGCGCGCGTGAGGGCGACGTAGAGCACCCGCAGGCCCGCCGGGGACTCCTCCGCGATCTCCGCCGGGGAGACGACCACCGTGGCGTCGTACTCCAGGCCCTTGGCCTCCAGGCTGCCGAGCGCCACCGCGCGCTCCCCGAGCTCCGCGAGCCACCCGGCCGCCTCCGCGCGCCGGTCCATCGCCACGACCACGCCGACCGTGCCCTCGACCTGGCCCAGCAGCCGCCGGGTCTCCTCCCGCACGCAGGCGCCCAGGTCGGGGCCCGCGGCGGTGAAGCGCGGCTCCAGGCCGGTGGAGCGGACCGCGGTGGGCGGCTCCATCCCCGGCATGGCCAGGCGCAGCACCCGGGCCGCCAGCTCGGCGATCTCGGCCGGGTTGCGGTAGTTGACGGTCAGGGTGAACTTGCGGCGCGGTCGGCTGCCCAGCGCCTCGTCCCGGGCCGCGGCCGCCTCGTCGGGGTCACTCCAGGAGGACTGGGCGGCGTCGCCCACCACCGTCCAGGTGCCGGTCCGGCCGCGGCGGCCCACCATCCGCCACTGCATCGGCGTCAGGTCCTGGGCCTCGTCCACGATCACGTGGGCGTACTCGGTGCGCTCCGCCGCCAGCCGCTCGGCCCGCTCCCACTGGGTCTCCTCGCGGCCCGGCATCAGCTCCTCCAGGCCGGTGAGGTGGGCCAGCGGGTCCAGGTCGCGCTTGCGCTTGGGGCGCGCGGGGGCGCCGATCAGCAACTGGAGTTCGTCCAGCAGCGCCACGTCGTGCACCGAGAGCGGGCCCTTGCCGTCCGCGCCGGTGCGGCGCAGGGAGCGGGCCAGCAGCCGGGTCTCGCGCGGGTTCAGCACCCGGCGGGCCCAGCGGCCCAGGCGCCGCTCGTCGGCCATCGTGGCGAGGACGCCGCGCGGGGTCAGCTCGGGCCACCAGGCGTTCAGGAACTCGATGAAGACGTCCTCGGTGGAGACGTCCTCGTCGAAGCCGGAGCGCAGTTCGGCCGCGAGCTCCCGGTCGGTGTGCCGCCCGGCGCCGCCTGACTTCGCCCACAGGGCGTCCAGCAGCAGCTTGCGGGCGCGCGGACGCAGCAGGTTGACCGGCGCCGTGCCGCCGAGGACGACCTGGCGGATCCGGTTCAGCTCGTCCGCCTCCAGCTCCTGGCGGCGCCCGAAGGCCACCACGCGCAGCCGCTCGGGGGCGCCGCCCAGCTCCAGCGCGCCCCGTACGGCCTTGCGCAGGACCGGCAGCATCCGGGAGGAGCCCTTGACGCGGGCGACCGCCGGTTCGTCGTAGGTGGTCGCCTCGGCGCCGTCGACCAGCGAGCCCAGCGCCCGGATCGCGACCTGACCCTCCTCGCCGAGCGAGGGCAGCACGCCCTCGGTGTAGGCGACGAGCAGCGGGGTCGGCGAGACGATCAGGATGCCGCCGGAGTAGCGCCGCCGGTCCTGGTAGAGCAGGTAGGCGGCGCGGTGCAGCGCGACGGCGGTCTTGCCGGTGCCGGGGCCGCCCGCGACCTCCGCGACGGAGGCGGCGGGGGCCCGGATGACCATGTCCTGCTCCGCCTGGATGGAGGAGACGATGTCGCGCATGGAGTGCGTACGGGCCCGGCCGAGCGCGGCCATCAGCGCGCCGTCACCGAGCACCGGCAGCTCCTGGCCGTCGAGGTAGGCGGTCACCTCGGGGCGCATCAGGTCGTCCTCGACGCCGAGCACCTTGCGGCCCTTGGAGCGGATGACCCGGCGGCGCACCACCCGGCCCGGCTCCTTGGGCGTGGAGCGGTAGAACGGCGCGGCGGCGGGCGCGCGCCAGTCGATCACCAGCGGCGTGTAGTCGTTGTCGAGCACGCCGATCCGCCCGATGTGCAGGGTTTCGGCGATGTCGGCGGTCAGGTCGGGGCGGATCGCGTCCTCGGCGGCCTCGACGGAGGTGAAGGCGCCGTCCGCGCCGCGCTCCCCGTCCTTGCCGAGGACGAGGTCGATCCGTCCGAAGAGGAAGTCCTCGAATTCGTTGTTGAGCCGGTTGAGATGAATCCCGGCGCGGAAGACCTGTGCGTCGCGTTCCGCGAGGGCGCCGGGGGTACCGACCTGACCCCGCTTGGCCGCGTCGTTCATCAGGAACTCGGCCTCGTGGATCTTTTCCTCGAGGCGGCGGTACACCTGGTCCAGATGAGTCTGCTCGACCGCGATCTCGCGATCGCGGACGGAATCCGCCGTGCTGTCGACAGCGGCATCCTGCGCGGCCACCAAGGCCCCCTTCTGACGTGCATTGGGCGACCGTCAACCGTACGCGAACAGAGCGGGTGTCCGCACGCCCGTTCCGCGCGCGGGCGCGCGGAACGCGGGCGCGCAAGGCGCCATGAGGCCGTTATGAGCGTGTATGCGCTACGCGGGACGCGCGGCGAGCACCCGCGCGCGGTGGCGGGCCACCCGCTCCCGGTTTCCGCACAGTTCACTGGAACACCAACGCCGCCGGTGGCCGCGCGAGGTGTCCAGGTAGACCCGGGTACAGCCCTCACCTTCGCAGGCGCGCAGGCGGTCGCGGTCGCCGGGGTCCGTGAGCAGCTCCACCGCGTCGCGCGCGACGGCCGCCAGCAGCGCCGCGCAGCCCACCCCCGAGGGCCCGCCGCACAGTTCGCGGACCAGGCGCCCGGCGGGGTCGCGTACGGCACACAGTCCCGGGGGTGGACCGGCGGCCCGCGCGTTGACCCGGGCGAGCGGTTCCTCGCCGGGGGCGCGGCCGCTCAGCTCGGCCGCCACCAGGGCGCGCACGTCCGCCCGCAGCGTCCGGAAGGGCTCCAGCCAGTCCTCGGTGACGCGGGCGGGCGGGGTCGGTCCGGGCACCAGGCCGGCCCCGGTGAGCCACAGGCTCAGCCCCGCGCGGTCGGCGAGCCCCTCCGGCGGCCCCAGGGTGGCCGCCAGGTCCAGGCAGACCCGTCCCGATTCGAACCACATGTCCGTCACCGCCTCGGTCGACGCCCCACCAGAGTGCGCCCTCGGCGGGCCCGGGCGGAAGCCTCATGCAGGGGGCGGATCGTCGTGCAGCAGCAGCTGGAAGAGCCGGTGATCGCGCCAGGCGCCGTCGATGTACAGGTAGCGGGGCGCGACGCCGTACGCCTCGAAACCGGCCTTGGCGAGCACGCGTTGCGAGGCGAGGTTGTCCAGCAGGGTGCCGGCGGCGAGCCGGTGCAGGCCCAGCTCGTCGCGGGCCGCCCGGACGACCTCGGCGAGCGCGGCGGAGGCGAGGCCCCGGCCGGTGTGCGCGCCGTCGACCCAGTAGCCGACGCTCGCGCTGCACAGGGGGCCGCGGACGACGTTGTTCAGCGTGATCGTGCCGAGGAGCGGCGCGGCGCCCTTTGTCCCGAGGAGGACGTACGGCACCGCGCGGCCCGCGTCCCGGTCGCCGAGCAGCGCCTCGATCCGGCGCCGCTGCCCGTCCTCGGTGTAGAAGTCCTCGGGCCGCGGCGGCTCGAAGGGCGCCATGTGCGCACGGTTGCGCCCGAGCGCCTCGGCCAGCCGCCCGGCATCCCCGAGCCGCATCTCCCGCAGTTCCACTCCCTCAGCGATCATCATCCCCCTACGCTACCGACGCCCGTTTCCCGGCCCTGCGGGGGCGCCCGTCCCAGCCTCGGATCCCAGCCCCGCCGGCGTTTGAGGCGCGGGGCCCGGGGCGGAGCCCCGGGCGGGGTCAGGACGACGGGGCGTCGTACTTGGCTTCGCCGCCCGCGTCCAGCGCCAGCCGGTACCCCCGCTTGACCACCGTCTGGATCAGCTTCGGCACCCCCAGCGCCACCCGCAGCCGGGCCATCGCCGTCTCCACGGCGTGTTCGTCGCGCCCCGCCCCCGGCAGCGCCCGCAGCAGTTCGGCGCGCCCCACGACCCACCCCGGCCGCCGCGCCAGCACCCGCAGCAGGGACATCCCGGCCGGCGGCACCGGCCGCAGGTCCTCGTCCACCAGGACCGCGTGGCCGCGGATCTCCACCCGGTGCCCGCCCACCGGCAGCACCCGCGCCCGCCCCGGCAGCTCCTGGCACAGCACCTGGACCAGCGGCCCCAGCCGGAACCGCTCCGGCTGGACCGTCGCCACCCCGAGCGCCTCCAGCGGCAGCGCGGTCACCGGCCCCACGCAGGCCGCGAGCACGCCCGTACGCAGTCCCTCCAGCACCGGATCCGTGATCCCCCGTTCCGCGGCCCGCGCCAGCAGCGAGGCCGCGGCGGGCGCGGAGGTGAAGCTGACGGCGTTCACCGCCCCGGCGGCGACCGCGTCGAGCAGCCGGTCCAGCGGCCCGAGATCCTCCGGCGGCATCCACCGGTACACCGGTACGACGATCACCTCGGCCCCGGCCTCCCGCAGCGCCTCCACGAAGCCCGGCAGCGGCTCCCCGTGCAGCTGGAGCGCGATCCGCCGCCCGGCGACCCCGCCCGCCAGCAGCCGGTCCAGCACCTCCGCGAGCGACTCCGACTTCGGCGACCACGCCTCGACCAGCCCGGCGGCCCGGATCGCGCCCTTCACCTTGGGCCCGCGGGCGAGCAGTTCGGTGGCCCGCAGCCGGGCCAGCAGGTCCTCGCCGATCCCCCAGCCGTCGGCGGCCTCGATCCAGCCTCGGAAGCCGATGGCGGTGGTGGCGACCACCGCGTCGGGCGCGCAGCCCAGCAGTTCCTTGGTGGCGGCCAGCAGTTCGCCGTCGTCGGCGAGCGGCACGATCCGCAGGGCGGGGGCGTGCAGGACCACCGCCCCGCGCCGCCGCAGCAGCGCGATCAGCTCGTCGGCGCGGCGCGCGGCGGTGACCCCCACCGTGAATCCGGAGAGCGGCCCGGTGGCGGGCGGGCCGGTCTGTGTCTCGTCCATGCTGTCCTGCCTCGTGCAAGGGGGGTGTGAGGGTGGTCCGAGCCTGCCAAGGCGTCGTGTCAGGCTCGGTTCACCCGTATTTCGGCGCCGTTAACCGCCGTTACACCGAGGTGAGCTGCGGCTTCGCGGCCGCGTCCGGGGCGGGCCCGGCCTCGGCGGCGGGCCGGCGAAGGTATACCGCCCAGGTCACCGCGCAGCAGACGGCGTAGAAGCCGAGGAAGGTGACGAAGGCGGCGGTGCCCTCGCCGGAGCTGAGGAAGGCCTCCCGGAAGACGAGGTTGATGCCGAGCCCGCCGAGGGCGCCCACGGCGCCGATGAGGCCCATCGCAGCCCCCGACAGCCGCCGCCCGTAGGCGGCCGCGGCCTCGGCGCCCAGCCCCCGGGCCAGCGCCTTGGCCTGGAAGATGCCGGGGATCATCTTGTACGTCGATCCGTTGCCGAGGCCGCTGAGCACGAACAGGGCCACGAACCCGGTGAGGAACACCGGCAGGGAGGCCCGTACCGAGGCCAGGACCACCACGCCGGTGGCCGCCGCCATCGCGACGAAGGTCCCCAGCGTGATCCGCGCGCCGCCGTACCGGTCGGCGAGCCGCCCGCCCACGGGCCGGACCAGCGAGCCGAGCAGCGGTCCGATGAAGGTCAGCGAGGCGGCCTGGAGCGGGGTCCGGCCGAACTGCGTCTGCAGGACCAGCCCGAAGGCGAAGCTGTAGCCGATGAAGGAGCCGAAGGTGCCGATGTACAGGAACGCCATGATCCAGGTGTGCCCGTCGCGCACGGCCTCCCGGACCGCGCCGGTGTCGTTGCGCACGGGCGCCAGGTTGTCCATCCGCGCCGCCGCCAGCACGGCCGCGGCCACGATGAGCGGGATGTAGGCGGCGAGCAGGAACCGCGGGTGCGCCGCCCCTGCCGTCCCGATGACCAGCAGCGCGGCGAGCTGGACGACGGGGACGCCGATGTTGCCGCCGCCCGCGTTCAGGCCGAGCGCCCAGCCCTTCTCGCGCAGCGGGAAGAAGGCGTTGATGTTGGTCATGGAGGAGGCGAAGTTGCCGCCGCCGACCCCGGTCAGGGCCGCCACCAGCAGGAACGTCCCGTACGAGGTCCCCGGCTCCATCACCACCAGCGCGGCCACCGTCGGCGCGAGCAGCATCAGCGCGCTGAAGACGGTCCAGTTGCGGCCGCCGAAGCGGGCGACGGCGAAGGTGTAGGGGACGCGCACCAGCGCGCCGACGAAGGTGGCGGTGGCGATCAGGGTGAACTTCTGGGCCGGGTCGATGCCGTAGCGCGGGCCCATGAACAGGACCATCACCGACCAGAGCGACCAGATCGAGAAGCCGACGTGCTCGGAGAGCACGGAGTAGAGCAGGTTCCGCCGGGCGGTCCGCCGGCCCGTCTCCTTCCAGAAGGTCTCGTCCTCGGGATCCCACCGCTCGATCCAGCGGCCGCCCGTGCGCGGTGCGGTCATCACGCCTCCACTGCTGTCGTGTCCGTGATGACGACCGTAGGGACGGCTCGTTTCGCCTCCGGTCCCCGCCGGATGACCGCGGCGATACCGTGCACTCACCCGGCGCCGCCGGTCAGTGTGAGCGCATCAGCTCCGCGTCCCCCTCGGGCAGCCAGCCGCCCTCGGGCAGGTCGAGCCAGCCGCGTACGGCGCCCAGCCCGGCCGCGGCGGTGCGCAGCGCGGTCAGTCCGGGGTGGCCGAAACCCCGGCGCCACACCATGGACAGCGGCGACAGCGGCACGGGGTCGGTCAGCGGCCGGCGCACGCAGCCCGGCATGTCGGGGAAGTCGACGGTGGCCAGGACGGGATGGCCGGTCTTGGCCATCACCCGCCGGAACTCCTCCTTGCCGACCGCGACGGGCGCGGGCGGGGCCAGGGCGGTGCCGCGGCCCGCGAAGAGCCGCCGGGCCAGGTCGGTCCACTCCAGGGTGCGCGGATTCCCGGCCCCGGCGTACACGGTCTCCCCGGCCAGCGCGCCGACCGCGACCGTGGCGCGGGCGGCCAGCGGGTGGTCCTCGGGCAGGACGACGGCCAGCGGTTCGTAGCGCACGGGCTGGTGGGCGAGGCGGGCGCGCAGGGCGGGGGCGAGCCCGCCGAACCGGCCGAAGGACACGTCCAGGCGCCCGGCGGCGATCTCCCCGGCGCTGTGCGTGAGCCCGCTCTCGAAGCGGGCCATCAGCTCCTGGTCGGGGGCCAGTTCGCGGGCCCGGTCCAGGACCTGGCGGGCGGTGCCGGGGCCGTCGGAGTTGAGGTCGACGAGCAGCGGCCGCGCGCTCGCGCCGAAGGCGGCGGCGAGGTCCTCGTGGGCGCGCAGCACCCGGCGGGCGTGCGGGAGCAGCCGCTCGCCGTCGGCCGTCAGCTCGACCTGCCGGGTGGTCCGTACGAAGAGCCGCGCGTCCAGGGCCTGTTCGAGGCGGCGGACGTCCCGGCTGAGGGCCTGCTGGGCGACGTACAGCCGGGCGGCGGCCCAGGTGAAGTGCAGTTCCTCGGCGACGGCGACGAAGGCGCGCAGCAGCCGCGGGTCCACCTCTCGTGCATTCACCGCGGCAGCGTAACCCGCGCCGCCCGATTGACAACAGGGGTGCGTGAATCACCCCGGAACAAGTGTTGGACCGCTCCGGGGGCCCGCCCCGAGGCTGGTCCCATGCCCACCACCGCGCCCGCCGCCCCGCCCGCCGCCCCCCTGATGACCGTCACCGGCGCCACCCTCGTCCTGGCCGCCGGGCCCGCCGCCCCGCGCCGCGGGGCCGCCGCCCCGGCCGCGCGCCGACGCCCGGCGGGCCCGTACCGGCGGCTGTTCGCCACCCCGGGCGCGCGGGCCTTCACCGCGGGGAACCTGCTCGCCCGGCTCCCCATGGGCATGTTCGGGGTCAGCGCGGTCCTGATGATCGCGGGCCAGCGCGGTTCGTACGCGCTGGCGGGCGCGGTCACCGCCACCGGGCTCGCCGCGACCGCCGTCGTCGCGCCCTTCACGGCCCGGCTGGTCGACCGGCACGGCCAGGCCCGGATCGCGCTGCCCGCCACCCTGATCGCGGTCCTCGGCTGGCTCTGCCTGGTGTGGTGCGTCCGTACGCAGGCCCCGGCCTGGACCCTCTTCGCCTGCTGCGCCGCCACCGCGACCACCCCCAACATCGGCGGCCTCTCGCGCGCCCGCTGGACCCACCTGCTGCGCGACTCCCCCGCCGCCCGGCACACCGCGATGTCCTTCGAGCAGGCCGTCGACGAGCTGTGCTACCTGCTCGGCCCGGTCCTCGCCACCACCCTGTGCTCCCTGGCGTTCCCGGAGGCGGGCACCCTCACCGGCGCGGCCCTGCTGCTGGCCGGCATGGTCCTCTTCACCTCGCGACGCGCGACCGAACCGCCGCCCGCCGGCCGCACACGGCACCGCTCGCCGCTGCGCTCGCCCGGCCTGCCGGGGCTGCTGGCGCTGTTCCTGGCCCTGGGCGTGGTCTTCGGCTCCATGGAGGTCACCTCGCTCGCCTACCTCACGGGCCACGGCCTCGCCGCGGCCGCGGGCCCGGTCCTGGCCCTCCAGGCCGCGGGTTCCTGCGCGGCCGGCCTGCTCTACGGCGCCCTGCGTCCGCGCGCCCTGGCCGGCTGCGTGAGCGCCCTGGCCGTCCTGATGGCCCTGCCCTGGGCGGCGGCCGCCACCGGCTCGGTGCCCCTGCTGGCGGTGGCCCTGCTGCTGGCGGGCATGGCCACCGCGCCGACGATGGTCACCGCCATGGCCCTGGTCCAGCGGGCCACCCCGGCGGCCCGCCTGAACGAGGGGATGACCCTGGCCGTGACCGCCATCCTGACGGGCATCGCGGCCGGCTCGGCGGCCGCGGGCGCCGCGGTGGACCACTTGGGCCCCACCCCGTCCTACGCCCTCCCGGCGACGGCGGCCCTCCTGGCGCTCCTCGCCACGACCATGAGGGGCTCGGCGTCACCCACCCGACGCTGACGGACGCGCCGTTCGCCGCCGTGCCCGTACCGGCCGGGTCTACGCCCATCCCAAGGGATACCCGAGGGGATACCTTCCGGTATCCTGCCGGTATGGCCACAGCGATCACCACCATAAAGGTCCCCGCCGACCTCCGAGACCGGATCAGCGAGGTCGCGGCCGAGCTCGGAGGCACCATGGCCACCGCCCTGGAACGCCTCCTCGACGACCACCGCCGCCAGCGCATCCTCGAGCAGTACACCCGCCTCCAGGCTGATCCGGTCGAGTGGGCCGAGTACCTGGCCGAGCTGGGCGAGTGGGACGCCCTCGCGGGAGACGGCCTCGCCGGTGACCCCTGGGAGACCGGCGCATGAGCCGCCTGGCCCGCCCTTGGCAGGTTTGGTACGCCGACCTCTCCCCCGTCATCGGGAGCGAACAGTCAGGGCGCCGCCCGGTCCTGGTCGTCTCCTCCCCCACCCACGCGGCGTTCCCCATCCCCATGACGATCGTCGTGCCTCTCACCACGAAGACCCGCGGCTTGGATCACCACGTCCCCATCAGCTCGCCCGAATCCGGCCTCGACCGCCCCAGCTGGGCGCGCACCGAGGACATCCGCTCCATCAGCGAGCAGCGCCTTGTCGGCCAGCGCCCCCTCGGCGTGATCACGGACAAGGAGAGGGCCGAGGTGCGCCGGTACCTGCGGCTGATGCTCGACCTCTGACAGACCCCCGTCACGGCATGACACCGGCATCACGGCATGACAAAGGCCCCGCCGCCCGGAGGCTGCGGGGCCCGTGCCCAACATGGAGGTGGTGGAGATGGCGGGAATCGAACCCGCGTCCAGCGGTGCAGAAGCAGGGCTTCTCCGAGCGCAGTCCGCTGCGCTTTTCTCGGCCCCGGAGATCACACGGACAAGTCTCCGACGGGCTCAGTCACTGTTTGGTTTCCCTCCAGCCCCCGTGACCGGGGCTAGAGGTTTAGATCCCTAGTTGACGCCAGGATCCGGGCCGGGACCACTCCCGGGCTGACGCTCCTCACGAAGGCTTCAGTTCGCTGTTATTAGGCAGCGAGGGAGAAGCGGGAGTTATCGCTGTTGGAATTGGCGATTATTTTTTGCGACAGGTGGTTTACGAGATCATTGCCGCTTCCTCGGCTCGCTTCCCCTGCATCGACATCCGCTGTCGAAACCGATCATCCCCATGTTGCACGCTATTCAGTTGGGTACCGCTCAAGCCGCACGACCCCATCGGGGAGGTGCTGACGCCATGGTACGCGAAGTGGACCACGGGATGCCAGGCGATTACAGCTGACCGCGCTCCTTGCGCTTCACGGCCGAGATCACCCGGTTCGTCTCGCGCGTGTCCTGCTTCTCCCGCAGGGACTGGCGCTTGTCGTACTCCTTCTTGCCCTTGGCGAGCGCGATCTCGACCTTGGCCCGGCCGTCCTTGAAGTACAGGGACAGCGGCACGATCGTGTTGCCCGTCTCGCCGGTCTTCGAGTCCAGCTTGTCGATCTCCTCCCGGTGCAGGAGGAGCTTGCGCTTGCGGCGGGCGCTGTGATTGGTCCAGGTGCCCTGGCTGTACTCCGGCACGTGCACGTTGTAGAGCCAGGCCTCCCCGCTCTCCACCGACACGAAGCCGTCCACCAGCGAGGCCCGGCCCTGGCGCAGGGACTTGACCTCGGTCCCCGTGAGCACGAGACCGCACTCGTAGGTGTCGATGATCGTGTAGTCGTGCCGCGCCTTCTTGTTCTGGGCGATCAGCTTGCGCCCTGTTTCCTTAGCCATAGTGCGGCCATTTTCGCACTACGGACCCACCCCGAGGCCACCCAATACCGCGCGGGCCCGTTCCTCGACGCGCTGGTCGGCGCTCACGTCGGGGGTGATGCCCCGCCCGTCCAGGCTGCGGCCGGCCGGGGTGCGGTAGGTGCCCACCGTCAGCTCGGCCACCGAACCGTCCGCCAGCTCGGTCGGCATCTGCACCGAGCCCTTGCCGAAGGTGTGGCTGCCGACGGTCACCGCGCGCCCGCGGTCCTGGAGGGCCCCCGTGACCAGCTCGGCCGCGCTCATCGTGCCGCCGTCGACCAGCGCCACCAGGGGGCGGGCGGTGTCCCCGCCGCGCTCCGCGTACAGGGCGCGCTGGGCGCCCCGTACGTCGTACGTCGCCACCAGCCCGCCGTCCAGGAAGGCGGAGGCCGCCGTCACCGCCTCGCCGACCAGACCCCCGGGGTTGCCGCGCAGGTCCAGCAGGACGCCGGCCCCGGCCGGGGCCGCGCGGACCGCCGCCCGGACCCGCTCGCCCGAGCCGCGGGTGAAGGCGGACACCTTGACGAGCACCACGCCCTTGCCCAGCTCCCGTACCGTCACCGCCTCGGTGCTGACCCGGGCGCGGCGCACCGTCTCGGTCAGGTCCGCGCCGTCGCGCTCGACCTCCAGGGTCACCGCGGTGCCCGCGTCCCCGCGCAGCCGGGCCACCACCTGGGCCACGCTGAAGCCGGTGACCGGCGCCCCGTCCACGCGGGTCAGCCGGTCGCCGCCGCGTAATCCGGCGCGGTCGGCGGGGCTGCCGGGCTGGACCCGGGTGACGGCGATCCGGCCGCCGGGGCCGCGCTCGGTCCAGAGCCCGACCCCGGTGTAGCGGCCGTCGAGCTCGTCCTCGAAGGAGGCGTACTCGCCCTGGTCGTAGACCACGCCCCAGCGGTCGCCGCTGCGGCTGACGACGTCCTGGGCGGCGTTCTTGCCGGACTTCCCCTCGGCGACCGCCTCGGCGGCGGCCCGGGCGACGGCGTCCCGGTCGGCGGTCGCGGGCTTCCCGGCGCCCGCGGGTGCCTTCGTACGGGCCGCGACCGGGGCGGTACGCCCCTCCTCGCGCGGGTCGGGGCGGTACCCGCTGCTCACGGCGGCGCCGAGCCCGCCCAGGGCGCCGATCAGCGCCAACGTCACGGCGGCCCCGCGACGCAGGTCGCGGGGCCGGAGACAGGAAGGGACGGGGCGGCCCGGCATGGCGCCGAGTCTAGGACAAGGCCCCGGGCCGGCACGGCGTCTCGGCCGCACCGCCCACGGGGCGCTCGTCACACCTTCAGGTACTTGCGCAAAGCCACGAAGGCCGCGAGCGAGGGCATCAGCAGACCGATGACCAGCACCAGCGGGAGCTTGGTGAGGACCGAGTCCCAGCCGATGAAGTTGATCAGCTCCATCTTCTGCCGCAGCCCCGCGCCGTGGTCGATCACGAAGTACTGGCCCGAGGCCAGCATCCCGCAGGCGAGCACCGCGCCGATCAGACCGGCGAAGGCGGCCTCCATGATGAACGGCACCTGGATGTAGAAGCTGGAGGCGCCCACCAGCCGCATGATCCCGGTCTCCCGCCGACGGCTGAACGCCGAGACGCGCACCGTGTTGACGATCAGCAGCAGCGCCACCACCAGCATGATGAGCATGATGACCAGCGCGGCGACGTTCAGGTAGCCGAGCAGCCGGAAGAGGTTGTCCAGCACGGTCCGCTGGTCCTCGACGGACTGGACCCCGTCCCGCCCCGCGAAGGCGGTGGTGATGACCTTGTACTTCTCCGGGTTCTTCAGCTTCACCCGGAAGGACTCGGGCATCTGGTCCGGCGTGATGGAGGCGGCCAGGGCGGTGTGCCCGAACTGCTCCTTGTAGTGCTTGTAGGCCTCGTCGGAGGACTCGTACGAGACCGTCTCGACGAGGTCCATCTTCTTGAGGTCGGCCTCGATCCGCTGCTTCTGCTCGGCGGTCACCGCGCCCTTGGAGCAGGAGGCTCCGGCGCTGGCCTCGGCGTCGTTCTTGTTGCAGAGGTAGATCGAGACGTTGACCTTGTCGTACCAGTAGCCCTTCATCTGGCTCACCTGGTCGCGCATGAGCAGGGAGCCACCGAACAGGGCCAGCGACAGGGCCACGGAAATGATGACCGCGAAGGTCATGGTGAGATTGCGGCGGAGGCCTACGCCGATCTCCGACATGACGAACTGGGCGCGCATGGCGTCCTTTCAGTGCTGGTAGCCGTAGACGCCGCGCGACTGGTCGCGCACGAGACGGCCCTGTTCGAGTTCGATGACACGCTTGCGCATCTGGTCGACGATCTGCTGATCGTGCGTCGCCATGATCACGGTGGTGCCGGTCCGGTTGATCCGGTCCAGCAGCTTCATGATCCCGACCGAGGTCGACGGGTCGAGGTTGCCGGTCGGCTCGTCCGCGATCAGCAGCGCCGGGCGGTTGACGAAGGCCCGGGCGATGGCCACGCGCTGCTGCTCACCGCCGGACAGCTCGCCGGGCATCCGGCTCTCCTTGCCGCCCAGTCCGACCAGCTCCAGGACCTGGGGGACGGCCTTGCGGATCTCGCCGCGCGGTTTGCCGATGACTTCCTGGGCGAAGGCCACGTTCTCCGCGACCGTCTTGTTGGGGAGCAGCCGGAAGTCCTGGAAGACGGTCCCCAGCTGGCGCCGCATGTGCGGGACCTTCCAGTTGGAGAGCCTGGCGAGGTCCTTGCCCAGCACGTGGACCTGCCCCTGGCTCGCCCGTTCCTCGCGCAGTATCAGCCGCAGGAAGGTGGACTTGCCGGAGCCGGAGGAGCCGACCAGGAAGACGAACTCGCCCTTGACGATCTCCAGGGACACGTCTCTGAGTGCGGGCTGGCTCTGCTTCGGGTAGTACTTGGACACACTGTCGAATCGGATCACGGGTGCACCACGGTCGCCGGGAGTAGGTGAGCGTGACCATACGCGAAGGGGCGCAGGCTAGGGACCCGGGCTCCGGAGTTGTCCGTTATATCCCCTGGTGCGCACGAGCCCCGATCGCGAGTGACCGGACGGGCCGCGCCGAAAGCCGCGCGAGCTGGCACAGTGGTGGGGGGAACGGACTCGTTCCCCCCGCCGTTGTACATGGGGACGAGAGGAGGACAGCGCATGACGTATGACCGGCTCGTGTGCGCGAACTGCGCCGCGCCCGTCAGTCAGGGCCGCTGCCCGGTGTGCCGGGCGAACAGGGAGCGCCTCCAGCAGGAGGACCGCCCCTTCGCCCACCTCAACCCCATGACGTTGATCGTGCTCATGGTGGTGCTCGTGGCAGCGCTCGCGCTGGTGGCGCACCAGGCCGCATGACCCGACCCCCGGGGCGCGGGGAGCCGTAGGGCGCCGCACGTACCGATCGAAGAAGCCCGGACCCCTCACGAGGGGTCCGGGCTTTCGGCTGCTGTCAGGTCGGCCGTGTGCGCTTAGGAGACCTGCTCCTGCTGCTTGCGCCAGCGGATTCCGGCCTCCAGGAAGCCGTCGATCTCGCCGTCGAGCACGGCCTGCGGGTTGCCGACCTCGAACTCGGTCCGCAGGTCCTTGACCATCTGGTACGGGTGCAGGACGTAGGAGCGCATCTGGTTGCCCCAGGAGCTGCCGCCGTCCTTGAGGGCGTCCATCTTGGCCTGCTCCTCCTGGCGGCGCCGCTCCAGCAGCTTGGCCTGGAGGACGTTCATGGCGCTGGCCTTGTTCTGGATCTGCGAGCGCTCGTTCTGGCAGGAGACGACGATGCCGGTCGGGATGTGCGTGATGCGCACGGCCGAGTCGGTGGTGTTGACGCCCTGGCCGCCGGGGCCCGAGGCGCGGTACACGTCGATGCGCAGCTCGCCCTCGTCGATCTCGACGTGGTCGCTCGACTCGACGACCGGCAGCACCTCGACGCCCGCGAAGGAGGTCTGGCGGCGGCCCTGGTTGTCGAAGGGCGAGATCCGGACGAGGCGGTGCGTGCCCTGCTCCACCGAGAGGGTGCCGTAGGCGTACGGGGCCTTGACGACGAAGGTGGTCGACTTGATGCCGGCCTCTTCGGCGTACGAGGTTTCGTAGACCTCGGTCGGGTAACCGTGCCGCTCGGCCCAGCGCAGGTACATCCGCTGGAGGCGCTCGGCGAAGTCGGAGGCGTCCACGCCGCCGGCCTCGGCCCGGATGTTGACCAGGGCCTCGCGCTCGGCGTACTCGCCGGACAGGAGGGTACGGACTTCCATCTCGGCCAGCGCCTTGCGGACGGAGACCAGCTCGGTCTCGGCCTCCGCGAGGGTGTCCGCGTCGTCCATCTCCTGCGCCAGCTCGAAGAGGACCGCGAGGTCGTCGATCCGGCCGCGCAGGGTCTCGGTCTTGCGGACCTCGGCCTGGAGGTGGGAAAGCTTGCTCGTGATCTTCTGGGCGGCCTCCGGGTCGTCCCACAGGGACGGCGCGGCGGCCTGCTCCTCGAGCACGGCAATGTCCGCCCTCAACTTGTCGAGGTCCAGGACGGCCTCGATCGACCCCATGGTCGAGGAGAGGGACTTCAGCTCTTCGGAAACATCGACGACTGCCACGGGTCCAGCGTAGCCGGTCCCCGGACGGCCCCGTCCGGCCCGGCCGCCGCCGCGGGGCGGACCGGGCCGGATCCCCCTCTACGAAGCACCCTCCGAACGGGCGTACGCTCACCGTATGACCGTCTTCCTCGTCTCCCGCCGCCATGTGGACCACATGCGTGTCACGACGACGAGCTGTCAGCCGCCGGACCGAACCACAGCCTGATTTCCCAGCTGCTCGATTCGCCCCCGGTCCTGTCACGCGGCTCACGCGGCCCCCGGCGCCATCCCTGCCGGCGGCCCCTCCCCGCCCGCTGTCCCCGCCACCCTTGGGGAACAGGACCCCGTGACATCCGAAACGGAGCCGTCATGCCGTCCGCGCACCCCTCCCCGTCTTCCCTCGCCCCCTCCCCCGCCGCCCCGCCCGTCCCCGCCCCCACCTCCCTTCCGGTCCTGGACCTGTCCCGGGCGGACGATCCGGCCGAGCGGGACGGTTTCCGCGCGGAGCTGCACGCCGCCGCCCGGGACACCGGATTCCTGCACCTGACGGGCCACGGGATCGGCGCCGCCGAGACCGCCCGCGTGCTGGAGGTGACCCGCGCCTTCTTCGCGCTCCCCGAAGCCGACCGGCTGGCCGTGAGCAACCTGAACTCCCCGCACTTCCGCGGCTACACCCGGATCGGGCACGAGCTGACCGGCGGCGCCTCCGACTGGCGCGACCAGCTGGACGTGGGCGCGGAACGGGCCGCGCCGCCGGTGGGGCCCGGGGATCCGGCGTACCTGTGGCTGGAGGGGCCCAACCAGTGGCCGGCGGCCCTGCCGGAGCTGCGGAGCGTGGTCCTGGACTGGCAGTCCCGGCTGGCGGCGGTGGCGCACCGGCTGCTCCAGGAGCTGCTCGCCTCCATCGGGGCGCCTGCGGACTTCTTCGACGCCGCGTTCGCCTACCGGCCGCACCTGCACACCAAGCTGATCCGCTACCCCGGCTCGGCGCCGACGGGCACCGGCCAGGGGGTGGGCGCGCACAAGGACTACGGCTTCCTGACCCTGCTGCTCCAGGACTCCGTGGGCGGACTCCAGGTCCGGCGGGGGGACGGCTTCCTCGACGTGCCGCCGGTGCCGGGGGCGTTCGTGGTGAACCTCGGGGAGCTGCTGGAGATCGCGACGCGGGGGTACCTGCGGGCCACCGACCACCGGGTGGTCAGTCCGCCGGGGGCGGTGGAGCGGTACTCGGTGCCGTTCTTCTACAACCCGCGGCTCGACTACGTCGTCGAGACGGTCCCGGGCGACTACCTCCGCTCGGCGCCGGGGCTGTCCGAGGACGCCGCGAATCCGCTCCACGCCGAATACGGCCGCAACGAGCTGAAGGGCTGGTCCCGCGCCCACCCCGCCGTCGCCCGCCGCTGGCACCCGTCCCTCCTGACCCCCTAGCCCCACCGGGCGGCCGCCTCACCCGCCGGCGGGGCTGGATTCCCACGCCCCCCGCCACCGCGCGCGGCCCGCACCGCCCTCCGGGCAGGCGCCTCAACCGCCGGCGGGGCTGAGGTGGTCGACGACGACCCGGCCCCCGGGTGCGGCCCGCACGGCCCTCCGGGGGCGCCTCAAACGCCGGCGGGGCTGGATTCCGCGACCGCCCGACGCCGGGTGCGGCCCGCACAGCCCTCCGGGCGGGCGCCTCAAACGCCGGCGGGGCTGGGATGGCTGCCCTCGGAGACCTGGGCAACTCGTTGACGTTTGACGCACCTGCCAGCCACATCCAGCCCCCGCCGTCGTTTGAGGCGCACCCGCCCACCCCAGCCTCGCCGGCGATTGAGGCGCCCCCGGAGGGGAGGGAGGCCACCGCCGCCCGCAGGCTGGAGACAGGGTCGGTCACACCCAGCCCGTCGGCGATTGAGGCGCCCCGGTCCGGCGGGCTACGGGTGGGACGGGGTCGAGTGTTTGCTGTCCGGGGCGGACGGGGGGTCCTCGCCGGAGGCGGCGAGGTAGCCGCCGACCGAGACGGCCGCCACGAGCACCACCCCGGCCGCGGACAGCATCAGCCGCCGCTTGCGCACCGTATCGGCGCGGTGCCGCGCCGACCCGGGCCGGTGCCCCCCGGCGGGCCTCGGCACGCGCGCCGTCCCGAGCGCCCCCCCGGCCAGCTCGTCCGGCCCCGGCACCCGCATCGAGGTGTGCGTGTCCCGGTTGGAGTCCGTCGCCGACCCCGGCACGAGCGGGACCACGCCCCGCCGCCGCACCGGGTCGGAGGCCGGAGCCTCCTCCGTCTGCGCGGGCTCGTCCTCCAGGTCGTCCGGTTCGTCCACGTCCAGCGGCGGCATCCCGCTCAGCAGCGGCAGCAGGTCCCTCAGCCGGGCGGACAGTTCGGAGGCCCGCAGCCGCGAGGCGGGAGCCTTCGCGAGGCACTGGACCATGAGCTGCCACAGCTCGTCGGGGATCCCCGGCAGCGGCACCACCGTCTCGGTGACGTGCCGCCGCAGCACCGCCCCCGGGTGCCCGCCCCCGAAGGGCGTGAACCCGGCGAGCAGTTCGTACAGGACGGTGGCGAGCGCGTATATGTCGACGGCGGCCCGCGGCGGCAGCCCCTCGACGATCTCCGGCGCCAGGTAGTCGGGCGTCCCGATGATCCGGGTGGTCGGCGCGGTGGTCCGGCTGCCGCCGGGCGGCGGTCCGGCCCGGCGCGGGGAGTCGATCAGTTTGGCGACGCCGAAGTCCGTGAGCAGCGCGGGGTGCGCCCCGCCGGGGCCGATCGGTCCCTGCATGTCGAGCAGCACGTTCTCGGGCTTGACGTCGCGGTGCACCACCCCGGCCGCGTGCGCGGCGGCGAGCGCGTCGGCGACGTCGGCGACGATCGCGACGGCCGCCTCGGGGGCGAGCCGCCGCTCCCGGTCGAGCCGGGTGCGCAGGTCCGTGCCGCGGACCAGGTCCATGACGAGCGCGAGGTCGTTGCCGTCCACGACGAGGTCGCGGACCGAGACGACGTGCGGATGCTCCAGGCCGAGCAGCGCGCTGCGCTCCTGGACGAACCGTCCCACCAGCTCCTGGTCGGACGCGAGGTCCTCACGGAGCAGCTTGACGGCGACGGGACCCTCGGGCCCCTCGCCCAGCCATACCGTGCCCGCACTGCCGCGCCCAAGGATCTGGTGCGCGGTGTACCGGCTGCCGATCTTCCGTGCCACGACTGCTCCCTCAGCGGCTGGCGTACACCCCAAAGCTACGCGGCCGCGTGGGGGTTGGAGGCCAGCAGGGGGCCCGATTCGCGACGACCTTCACTTCTGTGGGCGAAATCGTGCCCCAGAAGTCGACAAATCAACGAACTCACCGCTACGGGCGCATACCGGAGGGCCCTCAGCCGGTGGTCCCGGTGCCCGAGCCGGCGTCGCTGCCGCCGAGTTCACCGATCCAGTCGGTGACCCGCGTGCCCCAGTCCCAGACCTGGTCCCACCAGCCCTTGCCGGTGCCCACCCACTCCTGGAGCGGGGTCAGTTCCCAGACCAGCCAGCCCGCCACGAAGAGCAGGACGAGGGTGAACAGGCAGCCCTTGAGGCAGCCGAGCCCCGGGATCCGCATCGGGTTGGCGCTGCGGCGGCGCGGCTCCCGCGGCTCGCGCGGAGCGGGCTGCTGGGGCCGGCCCGGCTGCTGCGACGGCCCGGCGTACTGCTGCGGCTGCGGCTGGTGCTGCGGCGGACGCTGCTGCTGGGGCTGCGGGGGCTGCTGGTACTGCGGCTGCTGGTACTGCTGCGGCGGGGGCTGCTGCCGGTACGGCTGGGGCTGGTGCTGCGGCGGCTGCTGGTACTGCTGCGACGGTCCCTGCTGGTACTGCTGGGGCTGGCGGGGCTGCTGGCCGTACTGCTGCCGCGGCGGCTGCTGGGGCTGCTGGGGCTGCTGCGGGGCCGGCTGGCGCTGCGGTCGGCGGCGCAGCGGGTCGTCGGCCGGGTCGAGGTACTGCATCTGGGTCTGCTCGTTGCGGTCCCGGGCGGCCCGCATCTGCGACTGCCACGGGTGCGGCTGGTCCGGTGCCTGTACGGGGGGCATGACCGAGGTCGGGTCGGCGCCGGGGGCGTGCTGCGGAGCCGGGGGCATCGACCGCATGACGCTGGTGGCCGCGTTCGGATCGTAGCCGCCCATCGGCGAGCCCAGGGGCGGCAGCACCTGGGTCGGATCGGCGGCGCCGGGGGTCTCCGGGACGGGCGCGGGCGCCGGGTCGGGCGCGAGCAGCGCGCCGACGCCGAGCGCGGCCTCGACCTCGGCGGCGGAGGAGTGCACACCGATGCCCGCGGCGACCACGCGCAGGGCGCGGGCCAGGCCGACGGCGCTGGGCCGCAGGTCCGGCTCCTTGCTCAGGCAGCGCTCGATGACCGTCCACAGCGGCTCGGGCAGGGTGGAGGGGCGCTGCGGGTCCTCACTGAGGTGGCGGTGCAGCACCTCCAGCGCGGTGCCGCCGGCGAACGGCGGCCGGCCGGTGACCAGCTCGTACATCAGGATGCCCGCGCCGTAGATGTCGACGGCGGAGGTCTGCGGGCGGCCCTCGGCGGACTCGGGAGCGACGTAGGCGGGCGTGCCGACGAACTCGTGGGTGCGGGTGAGGCCCGGGGAGTCGGCCAGGCGGGCGATGCCGAAGTCGGTGAGCATCGGGCGCATCTGGCCGTCGCGCTCGTCGACCAGGACGTTCGCGGGCTTGAGGTCGCGGTGGACCACGCCGTCGGCGTGGCTGGCGGCGAGCGCGTCGGCGATCTGCGCGGTGAGCAGGCTCGCGGCGACGGGGGTGAACGGCCCGTTCTCCCGCAGGTACTTGTGCAGGTCGGGACCGTCGATGAGGTCCATGACGAGGGCCAGCAGATCGCCCTCGACGACGAGGTCGCGGGTGCGGACGATGTTGGGGTGGGTCAGGCGCAGCAGGACGGAGCGCTCGCGCAGGAAGCGCATGACCACGTCGGGGTCGTGGGCCAGCTCCTCCTTGAGGACCTTGATGGCCACGGTCTCACCGGGCTGGCCGGCGACCGCCGCCTCGGCGCCCGCGGTCTCGCGCTGGCGGGCACGCCAGACGGTGCCCGTGGCGCCGCGTCCGAGCGGCTCCTCGAGCAGGTATTTGCTGCCGACTGGCCGCACGTCTCGCGCTCCCCTGCTGTCGTGGTGCTGTGGTCCTGCCGCGGTCCCGCCGCGGCGGGTTCCGGGCGTGCGTTTCCGCGCGTTTTTCCGACCCACTCTAGGCGGTGTCCCGAGGGAAGACGCTGGGCGTCAGGCGATGGTTGCCGTACATATATACGAAGAGTGACGTTTGCGGGGTATGCCCGTGGCGATTTTCCGCGGGTTGCTGTCCGTATCTGTACGGGGTGTGGCCACGGGCGCGATCGATCAAGATCACTTGTGGGCGGGTGCCGGGCGTGTTGTCGGTGACAGGTGCGAGGATGCACCCGTACGGAGTGGCGGGGTCGGGAGCCCTGCCTTCCGCATGACCTGACCGGACGACGCGTCCGTGCCGGGTGGGGGGCGAACGGGCAGTCGTGCCCCGCCGGTTCCTGCCGGGCGCACGCAGCGCGCACCGCGCAGAAGGGACCGCTGACGGCGATGCAGATCCGGCTGACCGTCCTCGGGCCGCGCAGCGGCCACCAGATCGCGCCCGCGACGTGTGACGTGCTCGTCACCGCGCCCGTCGGCACCCCGCTGGCCGCGGTGGCCTCGGGACTGGCGGCGACCGTCGCGGGCCCGGACACCGGGGGCACGGTCGTGCTCTACGCCGGGGCGGAGCGGCTCGATCCGCAACGCCGGGTGCTGGGCGAGCCGCCCCTGGTCGACGGGGCCGTTCTGGCCGTGCACACGCCGGTCCCGGACGTCCTGCCCGCCCTGGAGGAGGGCCTCGGCGCCCCCCAGCTGCACGTGGTGGCCGGGCCGGACGCGGGCGGCGTGCACCTGCTGCACCCCGGGGCGGTCCGCATCGGGCGCTCGGCGGACGCGGACGTGCCCCTGGACGACCCGGACGTGTCGCGGCTGCACTGCGCGGTGACCGTGGCGGAGGACGGCCGGGTCAGCGTGGCCGACCTGAACTCGACGAACGGCACCACGCTGGGCGGCGCCCCGGTGACGGGCACCCCCGTCCCGCTGGCACCGGGCACGCTGCTGCGGGTCGGCGAATCGACCCTGCGCCTCGCGGGCCCCCCGGCGCCCCCGCTCCCGCTGACCCCCGACCTGCACGGCCACCTCGCCCTCCCGGCCCTCCCCGGCACCCCGGCCGCCGCCGCGGACCCCGCCCAGGAGCCGGATCCCGCGCAGGCCCACGCCGCGGACCCTGCCCCCGCCCCGGTCTGGCCGGTCGCGGGCGGCCCCGGCGCCGACCCCGGGCGCGCGGACCCGTACGCCGCCCCGTCCTGCTCCCCCGCCCCCTCCTCCGGCGGCACCCACGGCGGCGCCCCCCTCCCGGGCGGCCACGCCCACCCCGGCCCCGGACCCGCCACCGACCCGGGAGGCGACGCCCCGGCGGGCTCCCGGCGGCGCGGCATAGGGGCCTGGGCCCGCAAGTGGGTCGGCCGCGACGAGGAGGCCGAAGCGGCAGCGGGGATCCCGGCGGCCCCCGTCGTGCGCGTCGCCGAGCCGGGGCCCGACGACCCGGCCTCCCTGCTCCTGGCCGCGCTCGGCCCCACCGGCCGGCTCTGGAGCCGCGGCCCGGGGCACCCCGGACGCCTCGTCGTCGCCCTCGGCGCGGGCAGCCGCGTACCGCTGCGCACGGCCGGGGCCCTCGGGCTGGCCGGGCCGCGCGCCCGACTGACCGGGCTGGCCCGGTCCGTGGTCGCGCAGCTCGCCGCGCTGCACGCGCCCACCACCCTGGAGATCGTGCTGATCGCGGCCGACCGGGCCCGCCCGGCGGCCGAGCGGCGCGCCGACTGGGGCTGGCTCGGCTGGCTCCCGCACACCCGGCCCGCGCACGGCCAGGACTGCCGCCTGCTGCTCGCCTACGACCGCGACCAGGCCACCGCCCGGACCGGCGAGCTGAGCCGGCGGCTCGACGACTCCCCGCTCGGGACGAACTGGGCCGCCGCCGACCGGCAGAGCGTGGCCGAGGCGGCCCGCGCGTACGACGGCCCCTTCACCCTGGTGGTCGTCGACGGCGATCCCGGCCCCGGCCGGCTCCGCGACGTCACCGGGCGGCTCGCCTCGCACGGCCCGGCCGCCGGGATCCACGTCCTCGCCCTCGCCGACGCACCGCCCGCCACCCCGGCCTCCCCGGTCGACGAGACCTACCAGGCCGCCTGCGCGAGCACCCCGGCCTTTCGGGACTGCGGCGCGGTCGCCCTGCTCAGCGGTGACGTGGCCACGGCCGTACGGAGCTTCCGCGTGTCCGGCGGCCGCCCGGTCCCGCCCGGCGAGACGGCCGTCGCCGACGCCGTGTCCGTCGCGTGGGCCGAGCGCTTCGCCCGCGCCCTGGCCCCGCTGCGCACCGACGGCGCGGTCACCGAGCCGCTGCGGCCCGCGAGCGCCACCCTGCCCGCGACCGCCCGGCTGCTCGACGAGCTGGGGCTGGCCCGGGCCACCCCGGCCTCGCTGATGGCCCGTTGGGCGGCCGCCACCGACCAGGGCCAGGGCGTCGGCGGGCACGTGGAGATCGTCCTCGGCAGCGGGCGACGCGGTCCGGTCGGGGCCGAGCTGGTCGCCGACGGCCCGCACCTGCTGATCGGCGGCCCGGCGGGCAGCGGGCGCACCGAGCTGCTGCGCTCCGTCGCCGCGTCCCTGGCGGCCGCCGCCCGTCCGGACCGGCTGGGGCTGGTGCTGCTGGACGGGGCGGGCGGCGAGCGGGGGGACGGGCTGCTGGCCTGTACCGAACTGCCGCACGTCGCCGCGCACCTGGTGGCTTCCGACCCGCTGCGCATGCGCGAGTTCGCGCAGGCACTGGGCGCCGAACTCAAGCGCCGCCACGAGCTGTTGGAGGGCGTCTCCTTCGCCGAGTGGCACGCCCGGCGCGAGGTCGCGGACCGCATGGTCGCGCCGCGCCGCCCCAGCGCCGGCGAACTGCGCGGGGACCTGGACCCGCCGCGCTCGGGGACGCTGCGGCTGCGCTCGGCCGCTGCGCGCAATGAGGCGCCGGGGGCCGGTCCGCTGCCCCGGCTGGTGGTGCTGGTGGACGACTTCGACGCGCTCGTGGCGCCCGCGCTGGGCAGTACGGGCCGCCCCTCGGCCGGTTCGGTGGTGCGGGCGCTGGAGGCGGTGGCCCGCGAGGGTGCGCGGCTCGGCGTCCACCTGGTGGCGACCAGCGCCCGTGCGGACCGTACGGACGGCACCGAGCTGGCCCGCCTCTCCACGCTGCGGGTGGAGCTGGAGGCGCCGGACGCGCCGGGGCCGGGCCGGGGGGTGCTGCGGCACGCCGACGGGCGGGAGGTGCCCTTCCAGGCGGGGCGGGTGACGGGCCGGATCCCGCGGACCGCGACCCAGAGACCCACTGTGGTTCCGGTCGAGTGGGAGCGGATGGGTGATCCACCGGCCCGCCGTCCGGTGCGCGAGCTGGGGAACGGGCCGACCGACCTCGCGCTGCTGGCCAGCGCCCTGGAGCGGGCCTCCCACCTGGTCTCGGCGACCCCCGTGCTGTTCCCGCCCGCCCCCTGAGTCCCGTCCTCCCCGTGCGTGGTGGCGCGGACCGGTGTCCGACGCGGTATTGCGGGGGCGGACCGCTCGGCGTAGACCTTGTGGTCCGGGACACACCATGAACATCGGGGGCAGAGCCATGCGCACGCACGGAACGGGCCGCACGACTCGCACGCGCACCTGGGCGGCGCTTGCCGCCGCGGGCGCGCTCGCGCTGACCGCCTGCGGCGGCGGCGACGGCGACGGCAAGAAGGACGCGACGGCCAGTCCGGAGGGCGGCAGCACGCAGAGCGGCCCGCGGGTCCAGTTACCTTCGCTGGCCGGTGAGAAGCTCCAGGTCGCGGCCGTCTGGACGGGACCGGAGCAGGAGAACTTCACCAAGGTCCTGAAGGAGTTCGAGAAGCGGACGGGCGCCACCGTCACCTTCGTGCCGGCCCAGGACCCGATCGTCACCTTCCTCGGCACTAAGGTCGCGGGCGGTTCGCCGCCGGACGTGGCGCTGCTGCCGCAGGTCGGGGCGCTGGTCTCGGCCGTGACGAACAAGTGGGCGCAGCCGGTGGGTCCGGAGGCGCAGAAGCAGCTGGACCAGAACTACTCGGCGGGCTGGAAGGCCCTGGGCGCGGTCGGCGGGACCCAGTACGGCGTGTACTACAAGGCGGCCAACAAGTCGCTGGTCTGGTACAACGCGAAGGCGTTCACAGCGGCGGGCGCGAAGGTGCCCACGACCTGGGCGCAGTTCCTGGAGACCGCGGACACCCTGTCGGCGTCGGGCGTCGCGCCGGTCTCGGTGGGCGGCGCGGACGGCTGGACCCTCACCGACTGGTTCGAGAACATCTACCTCTCGCAGGCGGGGCCGCAGAAGTACGACCAGCTGGCCAAGCACGAGATCAAGTGGACGGACGACAGCGTCAAGCAGGCGCTGACGACCCTGGGCCAGTTGTTCGGCCGCAAGGACTTCCTGGCGGGCGGTCAGAGCGGGGCGCTGGCGACCGAGTTCCCCAAGTCCGTCACCCAGACCTTCACGGGCGGGGACCGGCCGGGCGCGGCGATGGTCTTCGAGGGCGACTTCGTGGCGGTGAACATCGCGCAGACGGAGGCGAAGGTGGGCACGGACGCCCTCGTCTTCCCCTTCCCCGCGGTCGGCGCCAAGGCCCCGGTGGTCTCGGGCGGTGACGTGGCGGTGGCGCTGAAGCCGTCGAAGGGCGCGCAGGCGCTGCTGACCTTCCTGGCCTCGGCGGACGCGGCGGAGATCCAGGCGAAGCTGGGCGGTTTCGTCTCGCCGAACCGCGGCGTGAATCCGGGCGCCTACCCCAACGCCATCCAGCGGGACATCGCCAAGAACCTGCTCGCGGCGGGCGACGACTTCCGCTTCGACATGTCCGACCAGGCTCCGGCGTCCTTCGGCGGTACGCCGGGCGCGGGCGAGTGGAAGGGCCTCCAGGACTTCCTGGCCAACCCGGCGGACGTCGCGGGCGCGCAGGCCAAGCTGGAGGCCGACGCGGCCAAGGCCTTCGGGAACTGATCCCGGTGGCCACGAAAACGGTCACCGCCACCGGCGCGGCCGGGGCGCGCACCCGCGCGGCCCGGCGGCACCGGCTGGTGGCGGGGGCGTTCCTGCTGCCCTCGCTGGTGCTGCTCGGCGCGCTCGTCGTGCATCCGATCGGCTACTCGGTCTACCGCAGTCTCTTCGACCGTTCCGGTGACTCCTTCGTGGGGGCCGGGAACTTCCGGGAGATCGTCCACGACGACACCATCCGCACCGCGCTGGGCAATACGGCGCTGTGGGTGGTGCTCGCGCCGACGACGGCGACCGCGCTCGGTCTGATCTTCGCGGTGCTGACCGAACGGGTGCGCTGGGGCACGGCGTTCAAGCTGCTGGTCTTCATGCCGATGGCCATCTCGATGCTGGCGGCGGGCATCATCTTCCGCCTGGTGTACGAGGCGGACCCGGACCGCGGGGTGGCGAACGCGGTGTGGGTCGGGGTGCACGACACCTTCGCTCCGTCCTCGGCCTTCCCCAAGGCGCGGCCCGGCCGGGATTCGCCGCTGGAGGACGCGGGCGGCGGGGCGTTCGTGACGCGCGCTCCGGTGCGGGCGGGTTCGCCCGTGCTGATCCCGCTGGTCGGGGTCGCCCCGGAGGACCTCCCGAAGGGCACCCGCCCGGCGAAGGCGGCCGCCGCCGAGCCGGACCGGGTGACCGGGACCGCCTGGCAGGACTTCACCCGGGGCGGGGGCGGCCGTGCGAACGCGGTCGACCCGGCCGAGTCGGGGTACGCGGGCATGCGCATCGAGGCGGTCAAGGACGGCAGGGTGGTGGACTCGGCCACGGCGGCGGGCGACGGCACCTTCAGCCTGTCCGCGAAGGCCGACGGGGCGCTGCTGCGGCTGCCCGCCGCGAACTTCGCGGCGCCCTACGGGGGCGTGCAGTGGCTGGGGCCGACGCTGGTCACCCCGGCCGTCATCGGCGCGTACGTCTGGATGTGGGCCGGGTTCGCGATGGTCCTGATCGGGGCCGGGCTGGCGTCCGTACCGCGGGAGCTGCTGGAGGCGGCGCGGGTGGACGGGGCGAACGAGTGGCAGGTGTTCCGCCGGATCACCGTGCCGCTGCTGGCGCCCGTGCTGGGCGTGGTCATGGTGACGCTGGTCATCAACGTCATGAAGATCTTCGACCTGGTCTTCGTGATCGCCCCCGGTTCGGTGCAGGACGACGCGAACGTCCTCGCCCTCCAGCTGTACCGCACCTCCTTCGGCACGGACGCGAACCCGGGCCTGGGCAGTGCGATCGCGGTGCTGCTGCTGGTGCTCGTCCTCCCGGTCATGCTCTACAACATCCACCGGATGCGCCGGGAGGCCTCCCGATGAGTACGCCGAAGACGCCGAGCGGGGCGGCCATACCGGCCGCGCCGACCCGCACGGGCAGGCTGGCGGCGCGCGCCGCGGGCGGTGCCGTGCGCGTGTTCCTGGTCCTGGCCGCCATGTTCTGGCTGCTGCCGACGCTGGGGCTGCTGATCTCCTCGCTGCTCGCTCCGGCCGATCTGAACAAGCACGGCTGGTGGCAGGTGCTGAGCGCGCCGTCCCGGCTGACGAGCGCCAACTACGAGCGGCTGCTGTCCAACGACACCATCACCGGGTCGCTGCTGAGCACGGTGGCGATCACCGTGCCGGCGACCCTGCTGGTGCTCGTCCTGGGGGCGTTCGCCGGGTACGCCTTCGCGTGGCTGGAGTTCCCCGGGCGCGACGGCCTGTTCCTGGTGGTGGTCGCGCTGCTGGTGGTCCCGGTGCAGGTGGCGCTGATCCCGGTGTCCGAACTGTTCGGCTCCATAGGGCTGTTCGAGACGACGGCGGGGGTGGTGCTCTTCCACACCGCCTTCGGGCTGCCGTTCGCGGTGTTCCTGCTGCGCAACTTCTTCGCGGAGATCCCGCGCGAGCTGCTGGAGGCGGCGCGGCTGGACGGGGCGGGCGAACTGCGGCTGTTCGCGCGGGTGGTGCTGCCGCTGGGCGGTCCGGCGATCGCCTCGCTGGGCATCTTCCAGTTCCTGTGGGTGTGGAACGACATGCTGGTGGCGCTGGTCTTCGCGGATTCGTCGCACCCGCCGATCACGGTGGCGCTCCAGCAGCAGGTCCGGCAGTTCGGCAACAACATCGACGTGCTGGCGCCGGGGGCCTTCCTGTCGATGGTGATCCCGCTGGCCGTGTTCTTCGCGTTCCAGCGGCAGTTCGTGTCGGGGGTGATGGCCGGCGCGATCAAGTAGCGGCCCCGGCCGGGCCGCGAGGGTCTCGGCGGTGCGAATCGCCGCGCCGACGTGCTGCGTTGACCCTGGGTAACCCGAATGCCACGGCTCGCGTAACCGGATCGGCGCCCCCGTGGTTGCCGGGTCATATGCCCGCGCCGACCCCTGGATGTGCCGTGCCCCGGTTCAGCGTCATCGTGCCCGCGTACAAGGTCCAGGCGTACCTCCAGGAAGGGCTGGACTCGGTCCTGTCCCAGTCGTACCCGGACCTGGAACTGATCGCGGTGGACGACGCCTCCCCCGACGCCTGCGGCCGGATCATCGACGAGTACGCGGCCCGCGACCCGCGGGTCACCCCCGTGCACCTCGCGCACAACGCGGGTCTGGGCCCCGCCCGCAACGCGGGTCTGGCCCGGGCCCGCGGCGACTACGTCGTCTTCCTCGACGGCGACGACACCCTCACTCCGGGCGCCCTCCGGGCCATCGCGGACCGGCTGAAGGCCACCGGCTCCCCGGACGTCCTCGTCTACGACTACGCGCGCACCTTCTGGACCGGCGAGACCACCCGCAACCGGCTCGCGCACCGCCTCCGCGAGGACGGCCCGGCCAGCTTCCGGCTGACCGACCGCCCGGCGCTGCTCGGCATGCTGACGGTGGTGTGGAACAAGGCGTACCGCCGCGAGTTCGTCGAGCGCGAGGGCCTCTCCTTCCCGCCCGGGTTCTACGAGGATACCCCCTGGACCTACCCCGCGCTGCTGGCCGCCGAGTCCGTCGCCGTCCTGGACCGGGTGTGCGTGCACTACCGCCAGCGCCGCACCGGCTCGATCCTGACCACCTCCAGCCGGCGCCACCTGGACATCTTCGACCAGTACGACCGGGTGTTCGCCCACCTCGGCACCCGCCCCGAACTCGACCGCTGGCGGCCCGTGGTGCACCGGCGGATGGCCGGGCACTTCTGCGCCCTGTACGCCGACCCGCGCCGCCTCCCGCGCGCGAGCAGGCCGGAGTTCTTCCGGCGGGCCGCCGCCTCGCTGCGCCGCTACCGGGTCCCCGTGCGCTCCGGCGCGCGTCCGGTGTCCCTGTCGCGGACCGACCGGGTGCGGCACACCCTGATGCGGTACGGGGTGCGGCGCACGTACGGCCTGCTCTCCGCGCTGCGCGCCGGCGCGGTCCGCCTCGGGCGGGGCGCCGCGGGCGGCCTGCGGGGGCTGCGCGAGGCGGCGCTGCGCTGCCACTACCGGATCCAGCGGCTCCTGCCGCTGCGTCCCGGACTGGCGGTGTTCAGCGCGTACTGGCACGGCGGCTACGCCTGCAACCCGGCGGCGATCGAGGCGAAGCTGCGGGAGCTGTCGCCCGGCACGCGCACGGCGTGGATCTGCGATCCGGCGCACGCGGCGACCCTGCCGAAGGAGACCGCCGCGCTGCGGCCCGGCTCCGCGGCCTACTGGACGGCGCTGGCCCGGGCGGGCTACCTGGTCACCAACGTCAACTTCGACCGCGCGCTGGTCAAGCGGCGCGGCCAGATCCTGCTCCAGACCCAGCACGGCACGCCGCTCAAGCGGGTCGGCCTGGACCTCCAGGACCGGCCGGCGGCCACGCCGACCGCCGATTTCGCGGGCCTGCTGCGGGGCGCCGACCAGTGGGACTACCTGCTGTCCGCCAACCGGCACTCGACGCTGGTGTGGGAGAAGGCCCTGCCGTCCTCCTACACCACGCTGGAGTACGGCTACCCGCGCAACGACGTCTTCCACCGGGCCGGCCCGGGTGCAGCGCTGGAACTGCGCGCACGCCTCGGCGTTCCGGCGGGCTCGACGGTGATCCTGTACGCGCCCACGCACCGCGACTACCGGCGCAGCCGGCCGCGGCACCCGGACTTCGAGCGGGTGCTGCGGGACCTCGGGCCCCGTTTCACGATCCTGGTCCGCTCGCACCTGACGTACGCCGACGCGCCGCCGACGTGGGAGCGCCACCCGCGGCTGCTGGACGTGACCTCGCACCCGTCGGTGGAGGAACTCTGCCTGGCGTCGGACGCGTTGGTGACGGACTACTCGTCCCTGATGTTCGACTACGCGGCGCTGGACCGGCCGATCGTGATCCACGCGGACGACTGGGAGGCCTACGAGGCCTCCCGGGGCACCTACTTCGACCTGCGCGCCTTCCCCCCGGGGGCGATCGCCCGCACCGAGGACGAACTGGTCGACATCTTCGCCACCGGCCACTGGCGCGGCTCCCGCTCGTCCCAGCTCCGCGCCGCGTTCCGGTCCCGCTTCTGCCCGCACGACGACGGCCACGCGGCGGAACGCGTGGTCCGCCACGTCTTCCTGCGCGACCCGGCCCCTGGACGCGACAACGCCAGCCCCACCGGCGGCACACCCAGCCCCGCCAGCGGCACACCCAGCCCCGTCGGCGTTTGAGGCGCACCACACCCAGCTCCGCCGGCGTCGTATCCAGCCCCGCCGGCGTTTGAGGCGCCCCCGGAGGGCCACCGCACCCGCAGGGCCCCACCGGCAGCACCCCGCCAGCCCCCATCAGCCCCCGCCCACCCCCGCCACCCCGGCGAGGGACACGGCTTAGGCCTTGAGCCCCGCGACAACGGCCCCGGCCAGCGAATCCAGGTACTCCCGCGGAGCGGACTCGTTCACGACGACCACCCGCCAGTACAACGGCCCGATCGCCAGATCGAGCACCCGCTCCGCGTCCACCCCCGCTGCCAGCTCCCCCCGGGACACCGCCTCCGACACGATCCCCTCGGCGAGCCTGCGCTGCCCCTCCCGCAGCGCCCCCCGCACCGCCCCCGCGATCTCCGGGTTCCGCGCCGCCTCGACCAGCAGGTCGGGGATGACGGCGGAGGCGACGGGGTGCCGCAGCACGTGGGACATCACCTCCAGCAGTGCCCGTACGTCCCCGTAGAGCGACCCGGTGGCCGGCACCGGCAGCCCGTCCACCGCGAAAGCGGCCACCAGGTCCAGCACCAGGTGCAGCTTGGACTTCCAGCGCCGGTAGACGGCCGTCTTGCCGACGCCGGCCCGGCGCGCGATCCCCTCGATCGACATCCGTGCGAAGCCGACCGCGGCCAGTTCCTCGACCACCGCCGTCCGGATCGCCTCGGTCACGTCCTCGCGCAGGACGGCCGCCCCGGCGGGCGCCCGGCGCCGCCCCGCGGCGGCGGGCGCCCCGACCGGAACGGCGGCGGACGGGGCGGGCGGAGCGGCGGCGGCGGAAGCAGGAGCGGGAGCGGCGGGATCCGAGGTCATACAGCGAGCATAACCGCGCACGCGCCTCCGCACCCGTCGCGACGATACGGTTGCGTTCCGACGCGCCCGCCCCTAATCTCGCCGTAGCGACGATACGGACCCGTCCCATCGGACCAGCCCATCGCCGGCGACGCCCCGCCCCCGTCGAAAGCGACCCCCGTGACCACGACCCTGACCGAATCCCCGGCGCCCCTGCCGGACATCGAGGAACTGGCGGCCGCCCACGGCCTGACCCTCAGCGGCGCCCGCCCCTCCCTGCCCGCGTACGTCCGCCAGCTCTGGCAGCGCCGCCACTTCGTGATGTCGTACGCGACGGCGCGGATGTCGGCGACGTACAGCACCGCGAAGCTCGGCCAGGTCTGGCACCTGGTCACCCCGCTGCTGAACGCGGCCGTGTACTACTTCATCTTCGGCATCATCATGAAGGCCAGCCACGGCGTCTCCGACTACGTCCCGTTCCTGATCACGGGCGTCTTCGTCTGGGACTTCATCGGCAGCTCCGTCAACGCCGGCACCCGCGCGGTGCACAGCAACCTCGGCCTGGTCCGGGCCCTGCACTTCCCCCGCGCGAGCCTGCCCCTGTCCAGCGTGATCCAGCTCTTCCAACAGCTGCTCGTCACCATGGGCGCCCTGGTCGTCCTGCTGGTCTGCTTCGGGCAGCTGCCCACCGCGCACTGGTTCCTGGCGCTTCCCACCCTCTTCCTGATGGCCGTCTTCTGCGCGGGCTGCGCCATGGTCATGGCCCGCCTCGGCAGCAAGAACCCGGACGTCAGCCAGCTGATGCCGTTCATCCTGCGCACCTGGATGTACTCCTCGGGCGTCATGTGGAGCATCAGCGACATGCTCAGCAAGGACCACCTGCCGCACTGGGTGATGACGGCGCTCCAGATGAACCCTGCCGCCGTCTACATCGACCTGATGCGGTACTCGCTGATCGACAGCACCAAGCTCTCGTCCCTCCCGCACCACGTCTGGCCGATCGCCATCGGCTGGGCCCTCGTCGTCGGCATCGGCGGCTTCGTCTACTTCTGGAAGGCCGAGGAGGAATACGGCCGTGGCTGACACGACGACCACCCCCGTCCCCGCACCCGCCCGCGTCCCCGCGGACACCCGCGTCCCCACCGTCATCGCGGACAACGTGCACATCACCTACCGCATCGTCGGCGCCGGCGCCGGCCGCGGCAGCGCCACCGCCGCGCTCAGCCGGATCTTCAACCGCAAGAAGCCGAAGCCCGGCATCCGCGAGGTGCACGCCGTGCGCGGGGTGTCCTTCATCGCGTACAAGGGCGAGGCCATCGGCCTGATCGGCACCAACGGCTCCGGCAAGTCCACCCTGCTCTCCGCCATCGCGGGCCTCCAGCCGGTGGCGAGCGGCCGGATCTTCTCGCACGGCCAGCCCTCGCTGCTCGGTGTGAACGCGGCCCTGATGAACGACCTGACCGGCGAGCGCAACGTCATCCTCGGCGGCCTGGCCATGGGCATGTCCAAGCAGCAGGTCCAGGAGCGCTACCAGGGCATCGTCGACTTCTCCGGGATCAACGAGAAGGGCGACTTCATCTCGCTCCCGATGCGCACCTACTCCTCCGGGATGGGCGCCCGCCTGCGCTTCTCCATCGCCGCCGCCAAGGACCACGACGTCCTGATGATCGACGAGGCCCTCGCCACCGGTGACGCGGCCTTCCAGCGGCGCAGCCAGAAGCGGATCGAGGAACTGCGCAAGACGGCCGGCACCGTCTTCCTGGTCAGCCACGGCATCGGCACGATCCGCGAGACCTGCGACCGCGTCCTGTGGCTGGAGCACGGCGTGCTGCGGATGGACGGGCCGACCCGCGAGGTCTGCGACGCGTACGAGGAGTTCGGTAAGAAGTAGGAAGAACCAGGGAGAGCGCCACGACGGGGAGGGCCCCGGGACCGGATTCCGGTCCCGGGGCCCTCCCCGTCATCTGCCCGCCGGGCGCCGCGGCGCCCGGCCCGGGTTCAGCTGTGCGTCCGCAGCAGCGAGCGCATCGTGCGCATCGCCACGGACAGGTTCGCCAGGTCGAAGTCGTCCGAGCTCTTGATCTCGTCCAGGGTGGACCGAGCGCGGCCGAGGATCGCCGCGTTCTTCTCCTCCCAGGCCTTGAAGCGCTCCCCGGGAGTGGCGGAGCCGTCGCCGACCGCCAGCACGTCGGCGGTCATCGCCGCGTGCGCGGCGAACAGGTCCTCGCGGATGGAGGCGCGGGCCATGGACTGCCAGCGGTCGCCCCGCGGCAGTTCGATGATCCGGTCCATCAGCTGGGTGATGTCCAGCCGGTCGGCGAGGTCGTAGTAGACCTCGGCCACCTCCAGCGGGCCCGTGCCCGTGCGGTCGGCGATCGCGACGATGTCGAGCGTCGGGAAGGCCGAGGAGAACCCGGCCACCTTGGCGGCCAGGTCCGCCGGGACGCCCTCCCCCGTCAGCTCGTCCACGATCGAGGCGTACCACTCGGCGTCGGCGCCCCGCACCAGCTTGGGCAGCTCGGCCCAGACCTGCGTGACGCGCTCGGCGAAGAAGGCGATGGTCTCGGTGATCTGGAGCGGCTGCGGCCGGTTGTTGAGCAGCCAGCGGGTACCGCGCTCCACCAGCCGGCGCGAGTGCAGCCGGATCCGGGTCTGCACATCGGCCGCGACCTTGTTGTCCAGCGCCTCGACCGCGTCCCACACCTCGGCCAGCCCGAAGATCTCGCGGGCCGAGAGCTGCGCCCGGACGATCTCCTCCAGGGAGGCCCCCGTCTCCTCGCGGAGCCGGTGCAGGAAGGTCGAACCACCGCTGTTGACGGTGTCGTTGACCAGGATCGTCGTGATGATCTCGCGGCGCAGGGCGTGCGCCTCGATCTGCTCGGGGAACTTCTCGCGCAGGGCGCCCGGGAAGTAGTCGTGCAGCAGCCGGTTCAGGTAGGGGTCGTCCGGCAGCCCGGTGCCGATCAGCTCGTCCGCCACCGTGATCTTGGTGTAGGCCAGCAGGACGGCCAGCTCCGGCTGGGTCAGGCCCTTGCCGTTGTTCAGCAGTTCGCGGATCTGCCGGTCGGTGGGCAGGAACTCCAGCGGCCGGTTGAGCAGCCCCTCGCGCTCCAGGCGGCGCATGAAGCGCTGCTGGGCGTGGAGCAGGCTGGGCGCCTGGGCGGCGCCGTTGGCGAGCGCCACGTTCTGCGCGTAGTTGTTGCGCAGCACCAGGTGGCCGACTTCGTCGGTCATCGCGGCGAGGAAGGTGTTGCGCTGCTTGACGGTCATGTCGCCGTCGGAGACCACCGCGTTCAGCAGGATCTTGATGTTCACCTCGTGGTCGGAGGTGTCCACGCCGGCGCTGTTGTCGATGGCGTCGGTGTTGATCTTGCCACCCTCGCCGCCCGCGCCGAGGCGGGCGAACTCGATCCGGCCCAGCTGGGTCAGGCCGAGGTTGCCGCCCTCGCCGATGACCCGGGCGCGCACGTCCTGGCCGTCGACGCGGATGGCGTCGTTCGCCTTGTCGCCGACGTCGGCGTGGGTCTCGGCCGTCGCCTTGACGTACGTACCGATGCCGCCGTTCCACAGCAGGTCGACCGGGGCCTTGAGGATCGCCTGCATCAGCTCGGCCGGGGTCATCTTGGCGGTGGTGGCGTCGATGCCGAGCGCCTGGCGCATCTGCGGGGTGACCGGGATCGCCTTGGCGGTGCGGGGGTGGACGCCGCCGCCCGCCGAGAGGAGCGAGGTGTCGTAGTCGGCCCAGGAGGAGCGCGGCAGCTCGAACAGGCGGCGGCGCTCCGCGAAGGAGGTGGCCGCGTCCGGGTTCGGGTCGATGAAGATGTGCCGGTGGTCGAAGGCGGCGACCAGGCGGATGTGCTCGGAGAGCAGCATGCCGTTGCCGAAGACGTCACCGGACATGTCGCCGACGCCGACCGTGGTGAAGTCCTCGGTCTGGGTGTCGTGGCCCAGCTCGCGGAAGTGCCGCTTGACGGACTCCCACGCGCCGCGGGCGGTGATGCCCATGCCCTTGTGGTCGTAACCGGCGGAGCCGCCCGACGCGAAGGCGTCGCCGAGCCAGAACCCGTAGGACTCCGCGACGGCGTTGGCGATGTCGGAGAAGGTCGCGGTGCCCTTGTCGGCGGCGACGACGAGGTAGGTGTCGTCCTCGTCGTGGCGGACGACGTCCTGCGGGGGCACGACCTCGCCCGCGACGAGGTTGTCGGTGATGTCGAGCAGCGCCGAGATGAAGATCTTGTACGAGGCGATGCCCTCGGCGAGCCACGCGTCGCGGTCCACCGACGGGTCCGGCAGGTTCTTGGCGACGAAGCCGCCCTTGGCGCCGACCGGGACGATGACGGTGTTCTTCACCATCTGTGCCTTGACCAGGCCGAGGATCTCCGTACGGAAGTCCTCGCGCCGGTCGGACCAGCGCAGACCGCCGCGGGCGACCTTGCCGAAGCGCAGGTGGACGCCCTCGACGCGGGGCGAGTAGACCCAGATCTCGTACGCCGGGCGCGGCGCGGGGAGGAGGTCCAGCATCGCCTGCGGGTCGAACTTCATCGACACGTAGGAGTGCGGCTGACCGGTCTTCGTCGTCTGGAAGAAGTTGGTCCGCAGGGTGGCCTTGATGAGCGTCAGGAACGCCCGCAGGATGCGGTCCTCGTCCAGCGAGGCGACCTGGTCCAGGGCGCCCTCCAGCTCCTCCAGCATCGCGTCGATCAGCTCGGTGCCGGCGGACTGGCGGCCGGGCGACATGCGCGCCTCGAAGAGCGAGATCAGCAGCCGGGTGGTGTGGACGTTGTTGCGGAGGGTGTCCTCCATGTAGTCCTGGCTGAAGGTGGAACCGGCCTGGCGCAGGTACTTCGCGTACGCGCGCAGCACCACCGCCTGGCGCCAGGTGAGCCCGGCGCTGAGCACCAGGGTGTTGAAGTTGTCGTTCTCCGCGTCGCCCTGCCAGACCGCGGCGAAGGCCTGCTGGAAGCGCTCGCGCGCGTCGTCGCCGACGTGGTCGTGGCTCCCTCCGGAGGCGGGCAGGCGCAGACCGAAGTCGTAGATCCAGGCGTGCGTGCGGTCGGCGCAGCGCAGCTCGTAGGGGCGCTCGTCGGTGACCTCGACGCCCAGGCGCTGGAGGACCGGCAGCACGGCGGACAGGGAGACCTGCTCGCCCTGGCGGTAGATCTTGAAGCGGCGCTCGCCGGGGCCCGCGCCGACCGGCTCGTACAGCGAGAGGTCGAAGTCGCTGGCGCTGGCGGACAGCCGTTCCAGGCGGACCAGGTCGGCCACGGCGGCGCGCGGCGAGTGGTCGGCCTTGTAGCCCTCGGGGAAGGAGCCGCCGTAGCGGCGCAGCAGCTCGGCGGCGCGCTCCTCGCCGCACTCGGCGGTCAGCGCCTCGCCGAAGCCGTCGGCCCAGGAGCGTGCGGCCTCGACCAGGCGGGCCTCGATGCGCTCGGCGTCGGCGTCGGTGAGCGCCGGCAGCTCGGTGCCCTGCGGGACGCGGATGACGAAGTGGATGCGGGAGAGGATCGACTCGGTGTTCCAGGCGGTGAAGTCGACGCTGGTGCCGCCCAGTTCCTCCTTGAGGATGTCGATCAGCCGCAGCCGGACGCCGGTGGTGTAGCGGTCGCGGGGCAGGTAGACCAGGGCCGAGTAGTAGCGGCCGTACTCGTCCTGGCGCAGGTACAACCGCAGCCGGCGGCGTTCCTGGAGGTACAGGACGGAGGTGGCGATGGCGCGCAGCTGGTCGACCGGGGTCTGGAACAGCTCGTCGCGCGGGTAGGTCTCCAGGATCTGGAGCAGGTCGCGGCCGTCGTGGCTGCTCGGCGCGAAGCCGGCGCCTTCGAGGACCTCGACGACCTTGCGGCGGATCACCGGGACGCGGCGCACGGACTCGGTGTAGGCGGCCGAGGAGAACAGGCCGAGGAAGCGGCGCTCGCCGATGACGTTGCCCTCGGCGTCGAACTTCTTGACGCCGACGTAGTCCAGGTAGGAGGGCCGGTGCACGGTGGAGCGGCTGTTGGCCTTGGTCAGCACCAGCAGCTTGTGCTCGCGCGCCTTGGCGCGGGCGTCGGCGGGCAGCCGGTTGAAGGACGGCGAGACCGGGTGGCCGTCGTCCTTGCCGCTGTGGTGCGGGTCGGAGCGCAGGATGCCGAGGCCGGTGCCGGGTACGGCGGCCAGCGCGTCCCCGTCGACCAGGTTGTACTCGCGGTACCCGAGGAAGGTGAAGTTGTCGCCGGCCAGCCAGCGCAGCAGCTCCCGGGCCTCGTCCAGCTCGTGCTCGGGCAGGTCGGTGGCGGTGTGCTCGGAGGGCAGCTCTTCGGCGATGCGGCGCGCGGCGTCGCGCATCTTCTCCCAGTCCTCGACGGCCTCGCGGACGTCGGACAGGACGCGAAGCAGATCGGCGGTGATCTGCTGGAGGTCGGCGCGGTCGGTCTCGCGGTCGATCTCGACGTGGATCCAGGACTCGACGAGGGAGTCGTGGGGGCGCGCGGTGGCGGGGCCGAGGGCGTCCGGGGTCCCGGAGGGACTCGTTGAGGGGTGGCGGTCGGGCGACGGGTGGGCGCAGTCGGAACCGAGGATCTCGATCAGCTTGCCGGTGACATCACGGCGGACGACGACCTGCGGGTGGATCACGACGTGGATGCCGCGGCCCTGGCGGGACAGCTCGTTGGTGACGCTGTCGACGAGGAAGGGCATGTCGTCGGTGACCACCTCGACGACGGAGTGGCTGGAGGTCCAGCCGTTCTCCTCGACCGTGGGGGTGTGGACGCGCACGCGGGCCGTGCCCTGTGGCCGGTTCTCGGCGAGCCGGTAGTGGGAGAGCGCGGCGCCGAAGACGTCGACCGGGTCGCGGTCGGTGAGGTCCTCGGGTGCGGTGTGCAGGTAGTAGCGCTGGAGGTAAGAGAGCGTCGTGTCCTTGCCGGGACGCCCCCCTTGCTCGGACCCAGTCGGAAGTAGCCCCCCGGCCGGGCTGTTCTCAGCTACCCGGGCCGCCCGTACGAGCAGCTCGGCCTTTGCTTCGTCCAGCTTGGTCTGCATGTCCTCTGGCTCCTGTCGCGCGCCATTGCGTGACGTAGGTGAAGGAAGAATCGACATAGCGCCGCGAGGCGGGATGTCCGTTCGGGATCGACGCTATGCCGTCGTATGAGCCGGGCGGGGCGGAACGGGCCATTCTCGGCCACGTGCCCCGGCGGCGGGGATCAGCGATGGCCCGGGCACGGTGGTGCGCCGGGCGCGGGCCGGAGGCTTCAGTGCCTCCGAGGACTATCGCGCTGATCACGGGACAAGGCTATCTCGCCTCACCCCCGGCCCGTCATGAGCTGTATGTGTACAAAACCGGGGGTGGAACTTTGACACTCTGGACAGCGACGCGGCCCCCACCTGCATGCGGGGACCCTTCCGGGGGCGCTTAAACGCCGTTATCCGGCCAATTCGCGAGCTGTCCGGACCGCCTCCGCCAGCGTGTCCACGACCGGGACTCCGGCTGATTCCAGACTGCGGCGGCTGTGCGAACCGCCGGTGTAGAGCACCGCCAGCGCGCCCACGTGCGCCGCGGCCAGGGCGTCGTCCACGGCGTCTCCGATGAGGACCGTACGGGCCGCCCGCACGCCCGTCCCCTCCAGGGCCGCCATGTGGCGTACCAGGTGCACGGCCTTCGAGGTGTGGGAGGGCCCGACGCGCCCGTCGACGCGCAGGAAGTGCCCGTGGATGCCGTGCCGCCGTACCAGGGGCACCAGCTTCTCGTGCGGCGCCAGGGACAGGAGGGACTGCGTGAGCCCGGCGGTCCGCCAGCCGTCCAGCAGCTCCCGCGCCCCCTCGGCCAGCCCGGCGGCGTCGGCCGCGGCCCAGTAGTGCCGGTGGAAGGTCTCGTCCATCAGGAGCCACTCGTCGTCCGTGGGCAGCCGCCCCATCAGCCGCTCGTAGAACTTCGGCACGGGGACGACGTACAGCTCGCGGTAGCGCTCCAGGGTGATCGGCTCGAAGCCCAGTTCGGCGAAGGAGGCGTTCGTCGCGGCCATGACGGCGTCGATGTCGTGGAGCAGCGTGCCGTTCCAGTCCCAGACGATGTGGGCACCGCCGGCGTCGCCCACGGCGCTCATGCTCGCCACCTCGGCCACGGCTATCACGTCGGTCACCGCCGTCACCTCGGTCACCGCCGTCCCCTCGCTCGCGCCGGTCACGTGAGCAGCCCCGGGATCTCCTGCACCCCGAACCACAGCAGGTCGTGGTCCTCGGCGCCGTCCACCGTGAACTGCGCGTCCGCGTCCCCCGCGTCGGCGGCGGCCACGGCGTCCGCGGCGGCGCTCACGTCCGCCTCGGCGTCCGGCGCGTCCACGTGCACGGCGGCGGCCACGCCCAGGCGCACGGCGGCGGCCAGCGACACCTGGCCGAGGGTCGCCTCGTCCACACCGGGGATCGCGGAGGCGGCCTTGTCGTCGACGTCGAGCGCCACCACGACGCGCTTGCGGGGCGCGGCGGGGTCCTGGGCGATCAGGCGCAGGGAGGCGATCGCGGCCCGGTTCAGGGCCGCGTACTCCAGCTCCTCGATGTCGTCCGAGACGTACCACTCGCGCAGGCCGGGCGTGACGGCGTACGCCCGCAGGGGGGCGGGGCCCAGCTCGCCCGCCTTGTGCGCCTCGGCGAGCCCGGGGAGGGTCAGGGGGACGTACACACGCATGGCCGGCTGCTTTCGGTAGTCGGGAACGCCCTCAGGATACGACCGCGGTACGGGTTCCCGGCGGCCCCCCGGGCCAACTCCCGGCGCTCCGTCCGGCGCAGGGCCCGGTCCCCTTTCGGGGTGCCGCCGCCGGCGCCGGGCGTGTCCACGGCGGCGGGGGCGCGCGGCCGCCGCGCGGGGGCGGGCGGCGCGGCGGCGACCCTGATAGGCGAACCCCGCGCCGGCCGGGACCGGGCCGCGGGCCCGTTGCGGCGGCGGGCGGGGCGCCCGTACAAGGTCCCCATCAAGTTACCGCCCGGTACAGCCGGGCCCGGCCACTTCGGGGACGCGCCATGACCAGCACGCGGAGCACCACCCGCCCTGCGGGACGCCACGACCAGCGGCGCCCGCCGAGCCCGCCCCGCGGGGCGCGGCCCGGCCCGCACCACTGGTTCGCGGAACGCCTCCTGGCGGTCCTCAGCGGCCGGCGGCCGGTCCACTGCCTGCTCGGCCACACGGTCGGCCCCGCCTACGAGCAGCTGGTCACCCTGGCCACCCCGGCGGGCCCCTTCCGGGACCACCTGCGCCCGGTCCTGCGCCAGTGCGGTCGCTTCCACCCCGGCCCCGGCGTGATCGAGGCCTTCGCGCGCATCGCCACGGGCGACCGCGTCACGGCGATGGCCTTCCGCCTGGAGCAGGGCCAGGACCTGCGCTGGCGCTGCGCGGCCGTGGAGGTCTCGGGACCCCGGCCCTGAACCGCTCCCGGCCCGCGACCCTTGCGCACCCGCGCACGCACCAGGGGCCGGACCCCGCGCCACAGCACGGTGTCCGGCCCCTGTACGACCCCTGTGAGCCCCCGGAGGGCCCGCGGCGGGTGCGGGTGCTACTTCTTGCGGCGACGCCCGCCGGACGCCTTCTGCGCCTTGCGGCGCTCCGCCCGGGTCATCCCGTCGCCGGAGGCCTCGGCCCCGTCGGCGTCGAAGTCGCCCTCGACCACACCGCCCTCGCCGTCCACCGTGGGAGCGGAGAAGTGCAGCCGGTCCGGACGCTGCGGCGCGTCCAGGCCCTTGGCCCGGATCTCGGGCTTCGCCAGGGACGGACCCGCGTCCTGCACCGGAAGCTCCTCGACCTGCTGCTCGACCTGGACCTCCAGGTTGAACAGGTAGCCGACGGACTCCTCCTTGATGCCGTCCTGCATGGCGTTGAACATGTCGAAGCCCTCGCGCTGGTACTCGACCAGCGGGTCCTTCTGGGCCATCGCGCGCAGGCCGATGCCCTCCTGCAGGTAGTCCATCTCGTACAGGTGCTCGCGCCACTTGCGGTCCAGCACCGACAGCACCACGCGGCGCTCCAGCTCGCGCATGACCTCCGAGCCGAGCTGCGCCTCGCGCGCCTCGTACTGCTCGTGGATGTCGTCCTTGACGGACTCCGCGATGAACTCGGCGGTGATCCCGGCGCGGTCGCCCGCCGCCTCTTCCAGCTCCTCGATGGTGACCTTCACCGGGTAGAGCTGCCGGAAGGCGCCCCACAGTCGCTCCAGGTCCCACTCCTCGGCGAAGCCCTCGACCGTCTCGGCCGTGATGTAGGCGTCGATGGTGTCGTCCATCATGTGCCGGATCTGCTCCTGGAGGTCCTCGCCCTCCAGGACCCGGCGGCGCTCGCGGTAGATGACCTCGCGCTGGTTGTTGAGGACCTCGTCGTACTTCAGGACGTTCTTGCGCGTCTCGAAGTTCTGGGTCTCGACCTGCGACTGCGCGGACGCGATCGCCCGGGTCACCATCTTGTTCTCGATCGGCACGTCGTCCGGCACGTTGGCCATCGCCATGACGCGCTCGACCATCTGCGCCTTGAACAGGCGCATCAGGTCGTCGCCCAGCGACAGGTAGAAGCGGGACTCGCCCGGGTCGCCCTGACGGCCGGAACGGCCGCGCAGCTGGTTGTCGATGCGGCGCGACTCGTGCCGCTCGGTGCCGAGGACGTAGAGCCCGCCGAGCTCCTTGACCTCTTCGAACTCGGCCTTGACGGCCGCCTCGGCCCGGGTGAGCGCCGCGGGCAGGGCGTGCGCCCACTCCTCGATGTGCTCTTCCGGGTCCAGGCCCTGCTGGCGCAGCTCGGCCTCGGCGAGGTCGTCCGGGTTGCCGCCGAGCTTGATGTCGGTACCGCGGCCGGCCATGTTCGTCGCGACCGTGACGGCGCCGCGGCGGCCCGCCTGGGCGACGATCGAGGCCTCGCGCTCGTGCTGCTTCGCGTTCAGCACCTCGTGCGGGATGCCGCGCTTGGAGAGCTGCTGCGAGAGGTACTCGGACTTCTCGACCGAGGTGGTGCCGACCAGGATCGGCTGGCCCTTCTCGTGCTTCTCCGCGATGTCGTCGACTACAGCGGCGAACTTGGCGACCTCGGTGCGGTAGATCAGGTCGGCCTGGTCCTTGCGGACCATGTCCCGGTTGGTCGGGATCGGCACGACGCCGAGCTTGTAGATCTGGTGGAACTCGGCGGCCTCGGTCATGGCCGTACCGGTCATGCCCGACAGCTTCGAGTACAGGCGGAAGAAGTTCTGCAGGGTGATCGTGGCGAGGGTCTGGTTCTCGTCCTTGATGTCCACCCCTTCCTTCGCCTCGATCGCCTGGTGCATGCCCTCGTTGTAGCGGCGGCCCGCGAGGATGCGGCCGGTGTGCTCGTCGACGATCATGACCTCGCCGTCGATGACGACGTAGTCCTTGTCGTTCTTGAACAGCTCCTTGGCCTTCAGGGCGTTGTTCAGGTAACCGACGAGCGGGGTGTTCACCGACTCGTAGAGGTTGTCGATGCCGAGCCAGTCCTCGACCTTGGCGACACCGGCCTCGTGGATGGCGACGGTGCGCTTCTTCTCGTCGACCTCGTAGTCGCCGGTCTCCTCGATGCCCTTCAGCGGCTGGCCGGGCTCGCCCTTCTTCAGGCGGGTCACCAGCTTCGCGAAGTCGCCGTACCACTTGGTGGCCTGGTCGGCCGGGCCGGAGATGATCAGCGGCGTACGGGCCTCGTCGACCAGGATCGAGTCGACCTCGTCGACCACGGCGAAGTTGTGGCCGCGCTGCACCAGCTCGTCCTTCGACCACGCCATGTTATCGCGCAGGTAGTCGAAGCCGAACTCGTTGTTCGTGCCGTAGGTGATGTCCGCTTTGTACTGCTCGCGGCGCTGCGCCGGCGACATGTTCGCCAGGATGCAGCCGACCTCGAGGCCGAGGAACTTGTGGACGCGGCCCATCATCTCGGAGTCGCGCTCGGCCAGGTAGTCGTTCACCGTGATCAGGTGGACGCCCTTGCCGGACATGGCGTTGAGGTAGGCGGGCAGGGTGCCGACGAGGGTCTTGCCCTCACCGGTCTTCATCTCCGCCACGTACCCGAGGTGGAGTGCGGCGCCGCCCATGATCTGGACGTCGTAGTGCCGCTGGCCGAGGACGCGCTTGGCGGCCTCGCGCACCGTGGCGAATGCCTCGGGCAGCAGGTCGTCCAGGCTCTCGCCGTCCTGGAAGCGCTGCTTGTACTCATCCGTGAGCGCCCGCAACTCGGCGTCGGAGAGGTTGACGAAGTCCTCTTCGATGGAGTTGACCTGGTCCGCGATGCGGTGCAGTTTGCGCAGGATCTTGCCTTCGCCTGCACGCATGAGCTTGTTGAAGACGGACACCGAGGTTTGTCTCCTTGCCGGTCGGGCCTGGGCACTGTTCGTACACGGGCACGGCAGGTGGACCCCACCGCAACGGCCATCGTAAGCGAGGACGTGGTCACGCCGGGAGGTCCGCCGTATCCGCAGGGCGGCTGGCACCCGCAAGGAGAACGGACGGGGAGCACGGAAGGTGCCGGTGTGCGGTGAAAACTGTTCGCCCGCCGACCCGCCGCCGCGCAGAATCACCGGATGGAACCGAGCACGCTGACCACCGGACGCCTGGTACTGCGCCCGCACCTGCCCGCCGACGCCGCGGAGGTGCACGCGGCCTGCCAGGACCCCGCCATCCAGCGGTGGATACCGGTGCCCGTGCCCTACGGGGTCAAGGACGCCGAGACCTACGTGGGCGAGACCGTGCCGCGCGGCTGGCGCGAGGACACCGAGTACAACTTCGCGGTCCGGCTCGGCGCGGACGGCCCGCTCGTCGCCACCCTGGGCGTGCATGCCCGCGGCCCGTACGCGCACGAGATCGGCTACTGGTCCGTGGCCGCCCACCGCGGCCGCGGCTACATGACCGAGGCCGTCACCGCCGTCGCCCGCTGGGCCTTCACCGAGGCCGGCTGCGTGCGGCTGATCTGGCGCGCCGGGATCGGCAACGACGCCTCCCGGGCCGTCGCGGAGAAGTGCGGCTTCGTGGTCGAGGGCGTGCAGCGCGCGGGCATGGAGCACCGCGAGACCCTCCGGGACTGCTGGACCGGCGCCCTGCTCCCCTCCGACCTGGGCCTGCCCTCCCGGCTGCCCTACCTGCCCTCGCCCCGGGCGGCCTCCCGGCGGTAGCCGGGGCGTCCGGATCCCCCGGCCCGGCGGCGTTGTCAGTGGCGCGTCCTAGGCTGCGGGGCATGACCTCCGCCACCGTGTCCCTGTCCGTCGCCGAGGCCCGGCGGATCTCCCTGCGGGCGCAGGGCTTCCTCGGCGCCCCCGACCGCCGGGGCGGGGTCCGCGGGGTCCTGCGCCACCTGGGCGCCGTGCAGCTGGACACCATCTCGGTGCTGGCCCGCTCGCACGAGCTGATTCCGTACGCGCGCCTGGGCGCGGTCGGCCGGCCCGCGGTGGAGGCCGCGTACTGGTCGGGCAACCACGCGTTCGAGTACTGGTCGCACGCGGCCTGCATCCTGCCCGTCGAGGAGTGGCCGCACTTCGCGTTCCGCCGCCGCGCCCGCCGGGAGAAGGGCTACCGCTGGCACATCCTGGCGGAGAAGGACCGTTCGACGAAGGCGGTCCTGGACCGGCTGCGCGCGGAGGGCCCGCTCACCTCCACCGAGCTGGGCGGCGCGAAGAACGGCGGGGAGTGGTTCGAGTGGTCCGAGACCAAGATCGCGGTGGAGTGGCTGCTCGACATCGGCGAGGTGGTCTGCACCGAGCGCCGCGGCTGGAAGCGCGTCTACGACCTGCCCGAACGGGCGGTCCCGCAGGCCCTGCTGCACGACGACCTGAGCGACACCGAGTGCCTGCGCCGCCTCGTCACCCTCGCCGGCCGGTCCCTGGGCGTCGGCACCCGCAGTGACATCGCGGACTACCACCGCCTGAAGAACGACCAGTTCGACGCGGTGATCGCGGACACCGGGCTGGTCCCGGTCGAGGTCGAGGGCTGGTCCAAGGCCGCCTGGGCCGACCCGGCCGCCCTGGCCACCGCCCCGCGCGGGCGCCACCGTACGACGCTGCTCTCGCCCTTCGACTCGCTCGTCTGGGAACGCCCCCGGACCGAGCGGATCTTCGGCTTCACGCACCGGCTGGAGGCGTACGTGCCGAAGCCGAAGCGGATCCACGGCTACTTCGCCATGCCGCTGCTGGCGGGCGGCCTGCTCCAGGGCCGGGTCGACCCGGCCCGCGAGGGCACGACGCTGGTGGCCCGCCAGCTCTCCCTGACCACCCCGGCCGCGGCCCGCCCGATGGCCGAGGCGCTGCGCGAGGCGGCGTCCTGGGTGGGCTGCGACGAGGTCCGGGTGGACCGGGAGCGCAATCCGGTGGAGGCCGCCGCCGTCACCGCGGAGCTGGCCGCGCTGTAGGCCGCCGGGCGGATCTGGGGGTCAGCGGGCCGGCGGGTCCGGGGGTCGGCGGGTCAGCGGATTTCGAGGATCTTCTCCCGCATCGCGTAGACCACGGCTTCCATCCGGGAGTGCAGCTGGAGCTTCTCCAGGATGTTGCGGACGTGGTTCTTCACCGTGTTCTCGGAGATGAACAACTCCTTCGCGATGTCGCGGTTGTTCATGCCGGTCGCCACCAGCTTGAGCACCTCCAGCTCGCGGTCCGTCAGCCGCGGCGCGGGCACCAGCCGCCGCTCGTCGGTGCGCTGGATCATCGACTTGAACTCGGTCAGCAGCTTGGAGGCCATGGACGGGCTGATCTGCGACTGCCCGTCGGCCACGGCGCGGATCGCGGTGGCGACCTCGTCCGTGGAGATCTCCTTGAGCAGGTAGCCCGTGGCCCCGGCCTTGATCGCGTCGTAGAGGTCGGCCTCCTCGTCGCTGATCGTCAGCATGATGATCTTCGCGGAGGGGGCGACCTCCTTGATCGAGGTACAGGCCTCGATGCCGCCGCGCCGGGGCATCCGCACATCCATCAGCACGATGTCCGGCAGCAGGTCAGCGGCCTTGTCCACCGCCTCCGCGCCGTCCCCGGCCTCGCCGACGACCTGGATGTCCTCCTCCTGCGCGAGGACGATCTCCAGTCCGCGCCGGAAGAGCGCGTGGTCGTCGACCACGAGGACACGGATCGGTTCACCGCCCGGGCCCGTCCGGCGGTCCGCACCGTCGTCACCGCGCACCGGTCCGAAGCTGTCCGCCATCGTTCCTCCCCCTGCAAGGCCGTGGCCCGAATTCATGTGCCGCTGCCGCACCGATCCGTGCGGTCTGCGCGGATCCGGCGGCGTCCGGCGCCAACGCGGCGCAGTCGGACGCCGGCTGACTGTCCGCCATGATTCCATGCCCGGGCCACCGGGCGGGGGTTCCCCGTGCGCATACGGGTGCCCCCGGTGACGCCGGAGCGTGACCGGGGGCATCGCAGGGGGCTGTCAGCCGCCGAGTGCGCCGCCCGCGCCGCCCGGCGATTCCTCCGTGCTGGAGGCACCGTCGGGGTTCACGTGGATGACGCCGTAGTCGTAGGCGTGCCGCCGGTAGACGACACTGGGCAGCTTCGTTTCGGAATCGACGAACAGATAGAAGTCGTGGCCGACCAGTTCCATTTCGTACAGGGCCTGGTCGAGCGACATGGGCGAAGCCGAGTGCGTCTTCTCGCGGACGATCAGCGGGCCTTCGCCCTGAACTTCGAGCGGTCCGATCCGGGTCGTCGGGACCGCGTCCGCCTTCTCTTGGGACACCACCTCGCCGTTCGCGTTCAGCTCCGCGACACCCGGCACGACGTCGGCGACCTCCGCCGCCGAGAGCCGGCCGCTGCCGCGGCGGTTGTGGCGCTTGTCGTGCTGCTTGCGCAGTCGGGCCTCGAGCTTGTCCTGAGCCAGGTCCAGCGCCGCGTAAGGGTCTGCGGCAGCCGCCTCGGCACGGATCACGGGTCCCCGCGAGTGGAGGGTGATCTCCACGCGGTCGGAACGGTCGGCCTGACGCGGGTTGTGTTCCTTGGACACCTCGACGTCCAAGCTGATCACCTTGGCGTCGAGCCTCTGGATCCGCTCCGGATTCAGTTTCTCGGCCACGTGCTTGCGGAACCGCTCGGGCACTTCGGTCTTGCGGCCCTTGACGACGATGTCCACGCAGAACTCCGTTCCCGGATAGCTCCGCCTCAGCGGCGAAGCGTCTCCCTTTTGCACCAGACCCCGGTGAACACCGGAGCCTCGGACTTGGCGACTTTCACCTCCTCCTCCCCCATCGGCAAGATCACAACCCCACCGACGTTGGAGTCGAGGGGCACGCCTGCCCGATGCGGAGAAGCTCCGAAGCGCGAGTTCTTCTTCAACCGAACATATCCCTCTTGGCCGGTTGTCGACACCCGCTGCCGGAACATACCTCCGTTCAGGTGGCCATTCCCTCGTACTACCTGCAACGATGCGCCTTCCCTTCCAGTTCCTGATCTATTCACCGGTTCCTTGCGCTGTTCGAGTCGCGAGCGCGTCGAAGGACCCGGCCGGGGCGGCCACGACGGCCGCGCGCAGCCCCTCGGGCGCCGCTCCCGACGCCCGCAGGGCGCGGGCCGCCTCCGCGAGGGTGTGGCCGGTGGTGATCAGGTCGTCCACGAGCACGAGCCGGCCGCCCGCGAGCGGCCGTGCGCCCCCGGGGCGCACCTCCAGGGCCCCCGCCAGGTTCGCCCGGCGCTGCCCGGCCCCCAGGCCCGCCTGGTCGGCCACCCGGCGCCGCTGGCGCAGTACGGGCGCCACGCGCGCGGGGATCCCGGCCCGGCGCAGCCGCGCCGAGGCCGCCAGCGCGATCCTGCGGGCCGGGTCGTGGCCGCGGGCCCGGACCTGGCGCCGTGCGGAGGGCACCGGCACCAGGACCAGCCCCGCCCGGTCGCCCCCGTCACCGCCCGCCAGGACCGCGGCCGCCAGTGCCCCTCCCAGGGGCCCGGCCAGGGGCAGCGCCCCGCGCTCCTTGTGCGCCAGCAGCACCGCGCGTACGCCGCCCGCGTACCCGGCGGCCGCGTGCACCACGGGCAGCCCCGGCGGCGCCGGGCGCGGCCGCACCACCCCCGCCGAGCCCCCGCCCAGCGCCTCCCGGCACCCCTCGCACAACCACACCCGCGCCACCCCGCACCCGGCACACTCCGCAGGCACCACCAACCCGGCGATCTCCCCCCACCACCCCATCCCCCCACTCTCCCGCACCCCCACCACCCCCACACCCCCTGTGGACAACCCCGGCAGGGCGCCTGCCGCCGGTCGCACGTTCCCTCCGGGTGCGCCTCAAACGCCGGCGAGGCTTGTTTCGTCACCCGACGGGACCGACCACTGAACTGCCCGCCGCCGGGCTCGCGCTGTGGGCCCTCCGGGGGCGCCTCAAACGCCGGCGAGGCTGATTTCGCCCCCGTCACCTCAAGTCGGCCCGCCTCCCGCCTGCGCTCATGGCGCCCCGGAGGGCACACAAGGCGAGCCCCACCCCCAAACCGCAACCAAATCCAGCCCCGCCGGCGTTTGAGGCGCCCCCGGAGGGCACACAAGGCGAGCCCGCCCCCTCACCCGCACCACCAGCCGTACACGGCAAAGCGAGACCAGAGCCCGGAGACCAAGGATCAGGAACCCGGGTCGGAGGCCCGGAAGCCGGATCACCCGCCCATAACCCGGATCAAAGGTCAGCCCGGATACACCGGCCCCCGCCCCCCCGCCGCGGCCGTGCGCCACTGCGCGCCCGGCGGCAGCCAGACGATGCCGTCCTCGTCCGAGCACCCCACCACCGGCTTCTTCTCGTCCTCCGACGCCGCCACCGCCGTCAGCCCCGTCGCCCCCGGCAGACTCGCCGCGACCATCGACCCGTCGGCCAGCACGTACCGCGCCTGCACCACCCCGCCGCTCTCCCGCCCGACGACCAGCAGCCGCCCCCGCGGGGCCCAGCTCATCGCGGTCACGGTCGCCATCTGCGGCGCGGCCGGACGCAGTTCGCGTACGGACACGGCGGCCGCGTCCGCCTTGTCCTCGGGCCGTTCGATCCGCCCGATGTACAGGTTCCGGCGGCCGTCCTTCGTCACCAGCAGCGCGATCCGCACCCCGTCGGACGACACCCGCAGCTGGGTGATCTGCCCGTTGTCGAGCCCGGCGACGTCCACCCGTTCGGGTGCGCCGGTCCCGCCCGGCACCCGCCACAGCCCCGCGTTCTGCGGGTCCTGGTCCGCGATCCACAGGTCGCCGCGCGCGTCCCAGCTGGGCGCGGTCAGCTTGTTCGCCTTGCTGGTCAGCGCCGACGGCGGCAGCGGCCCGGCCGTGGTCAGCGAGACCACGTGCAGGGCGTGCCCGTCCTCGGAGACGACGGCGGCGCGGTGCTCGTCGTAGGTGACGGCCGCCGAGCCCACCTTGAGGCCGGCGCCCGCCGCGGACAGCGGTCCGGGCACCGGCTCGGCCGGGTCCTGCTGGTCCTCCTTCTCGACCGCGAGGTTCATGCGGACCAGCCGGTGGTCCTTGTCCACGTAGTACTGGAAGCGCGGCGACGGCGCCCGGGTGGCGATCGTGGCCGCCGCACCCTCGGTCACCGCGCACAGGGACGAGCCGTCGGAGCGCAGCAGTTCGACCCGGTCGAGCCGGGAGGTCGTCATGTCCCGCACGGTGTAGAAGAGTTGGGTCGCCATCTTCTGGCACTGCGGGTGCGCGACGTTGTCGGCCTTCTCGTTGAGCGGCACCCGCAGGGTGTTCTGGCCGTCGTACGAGAGGGACTTGGTGCCCTCGCGCAGCTCCGTACCGGTGGGGAAGTTGGAGGCGACGACCGGGCCGAGCCACTTGGAGGGCCCGGTCAGCAGGGACCGCACGGTCTGCGTCATCGGGTCCATCCGCGTGTCCGGATCGGTGCGTTGACGCACGTAGACGGGGTCGGCGACGAGCGTCCCGTCCGCGAAGTAGTACTTGTTGACGGGCCGGAAGATCCGCTGGAAGTCGGACTCGCTGAGCACCATGCCGCCGGGCGGCGAGGCGATCCGCCACTGCTTGTTCTTGTCCTGGACGAGCTGGATGAACTCCTCGTAGCGCCCGCCGCCGGTGTCCGGCTGGTACGCGCTGCGCTCGTCCACCGTCGCGAGCCGCTTGCCGGTGACCTTGAACCGGGGGCCCTCGGGGTCCTTCTCGCCCTGGACCGAGATCCGCGTGATGCCGCCGGACAGGACGGTGATGGCGGAGCCGGGCCGCCAGCTCTTCGCCGCGTCGTCGGTGAGGTACTTGCGGGCGGTCTCCAGCTGCGGGTCGTCGCTGGTCATCGCTTCGAGGAAGCCGTCGACGATCTCGGGCGGGGTGGCCTTGTCGGAGGGCGGTACGCCGAACACCCGCACCTGCGAGTCGACGCCCTGGGAGGCCTGCACCTCGCTGATCTCCCCGTGGTCGGGCATGGAGGCGCAGCCGGACGCCAGCAGCGCGGCGCACAGGACGGCGCCGAGCCCGGCCGTCAGCCGCCGGGTGCGACCGGGCACGGGGCCAGGCGTGCGACCAGGCGCGCCACCAGCCGTTCGACCGCGCGTGGGATCGGGCTCAGCGTCCACCGGTTGCGTCCTCCTGTGCGTGATTCACCGCTCCGCCACCGGCACCACCCGCACCGCTGGGATCACCCGTACCACCCGTACCGCCACCACCCGCACCGCCGCCACCGCCCGCCTCCGCGGTCCGCGACACCACCCGCGCCCCGGACCCCGGCAGCGCGGTGGGGTCCGCCGGTACGGGCGTCGCCGAGGCGACCGCCGAGCGCGGCGGGATCTGCGACCGGTTGGCCGGGCCCGGCTGCGCGGCGTCGGCGCCGCCGCCGATCCGTCCCTCGGCCGCCGCGCGCGCCCGGTTCGCCCGCGAGTCCTCGGGCTCCAGCGGGATCGGGGAGCCGCGCAGCGGTTCGTCGGCGGTGCGGGGCAGCGTGAGGCGGAACTGCGAACCGCCGCCCGGTTCTCCCCAGGCCTGGAGCCAGCCGCCGTGCAGCCGGGCGTCCTCGACGGCGATGGAGAGGCCGAGCCCGGTTCCGCCGGTGGTCCGGGCGCGCGCCGGGTCGGCGCGCCAGAAGCGGTTGAAGACCCGGGTGGCCTCGCCGGGCTTGAGGCCCACCCCGTAGTCCCGTACGGCCACGGCGACAGCCCCGCCCGCCGAGGCGAGCCGGACCACCACGTCGCGGCCGTCCCCGTGCTCGACGGCGTTGACGACGAGGTTGCGCAGCACCCGCTCGACCCGCCGGGCGTCGGCCTCGGCGATGACGGGCTGGGCGTCACCGAGCACCCGCACCCGGCTGCCCTTGCGCTCGGCCAGCGGTTCGGCGGCGTCGATGACCCGGTGGACGACGTCGCGCAGGTCGATCGGCTCCGCCTCCAGCGCGGCGGCCCCCGCGTCGAACCGGCTGATCTCCAGCAGGTCGGCGAGGAGCGACTCGAAGCGGTCGAGCTGGCCCGCGAGCAGTTCGGCGGCGCGCGCGGTGACCGGGTCGAAGTCGACCCGGGCGTCGTGGATGACGTCGGCGGCCATCCGGACGGTGGTCAGCGGGGTGCGCAGCTCGTGCGAGACATCGGAGACGAACCGGCGCTGCATCCGGGACAGCTCTTCCAGCTGCTGGATCTTGTGCGAGAGGTTCTGCGCCATTTTGTTGAAGGCTTCGCCCAACCGGGCGATGTCGTCCTCGCCGGTGACCTTCATCCGCTCCTGGAGCCGCCCGGCGGAGAGCCGCTCGGCGACCCCGGCGGCCATCCGGACGGGCGTGACCACCTGGCGCACGACGAACCAGGCGATGGCGCCGAGCAGCACCACCACGAACAGCCCGGCCGTGGCGATGGTGGTCTTGACCAGGTTCAGCGACTCCTGCTCCTGGGTCAGCGGGAACAGGTAGTACAGGTCGTAGGGCTCCCCGTTGATGTCGGTGAGCCGCTTGCCTATGACCAGCGCGGCCTCGGACTCGGTGCCCGGGGTGCTGTAGTGGATGCTGGAGAAGGTCAGGAAGGTGCCGGTCGCGTGGTCGACGGACTTGCGCAGCGCCATGGGGACGCTGGCCGGGTCGACGTCGCCGGAGGCGCGGGCACCCCGTACGCCGGGCCCCATCTCACCGGTTCCGGCGCCGAGCGCGACCACCTCGAAGGCGGTCTGGCCGCCACTGGCCAGCTGTTTGACCAGCGAACTCATCCAGGTACTGGCGTCCCGGCCGGCCTTGGTGTCGACGGCGGTGGGATCCGGCCCGTCGGAGGTGGAGGGCGCGTTGGCCTTCTCCTGTGCGACCGCGAAGCCGCCCGCGGCCTGGCTCTGCGCGGCCTCCTCCTTGGCGTCGAGGAGCCCCTTGCTGACCGAGGCGATGACGACGAACCCGAGGCTGAGGACCACCGCGAGCGACATGAGCAGGGTGCCGGCGACCACCCTGAGCTGGAGGTTGCGCCGCCAGAGGCGGACAGCCGGAAGCAGCGGCCTGCGTACGAGCCGTACGAACAGCCGCAGGACGGGACCGCCGGCCGCTCCGTCAGCCACCTGACGGAGCTGCCGACCGCCCCGCAGGGCCCCCCGACGGGAACCGGAGGAGGGCCTGCCGGGCTTCATCTCAGCTCGGTCCGGCCTTGTAGCCGACGCCACGGACGGTCACCACGATCTCCGGGCGCTCCGGGTCCTTCTCGACCTTGGAGCGCAGTCGCTGAACATGCACGTTGACCAGGCGGGTGTCCGCCGCGTGCCGGTAGCCCCAGACCTGCTCCAGCAGCACCTCGCGGGTGAACACCTGCCAGGGCTTGCGGGCCAGCGCGACCAGCAGGTCGAATTCGAGCGGGGTCAGCGCGATGGAGGCGCCGTCCCGCTTCACGGAGTGCCCGGCCACGTCGATGACCAGGTCACCGATGGTGAGCTGCTCGGGCGCGGGCTCCTCCGAGCGGCGCAGGCGGGCCCGGATGCGGGCCACCAGCTCCTTGGGCTTGAACGGCTTGACCATGTAGTCGTCGGCGCCGGACTCCAGCCCCACGACCACGTCCACCGTGTCGCTCTTGGCGGTGAGCATCACGATGGGCACGCCGGATTCGGCGCGGATCAGCCGACAGACCTCTATGCCGTCCCGTCCGGGCAGCATGAGGTCGAGCAGTACCAGGTCCGGCTTCGCCTCCCTGAAAGCAGCCAATGCCTTGTCGCCGTCCGCTACGAACGACGGCTCAAAACCTTCTCCACGCAGCACAATGCCGAGCATCTCGGCCAGCGCGGTGTCGTCGTCGACGACAAGGACGCGTCCCTTCATGGTTGACATCATCCCATTAGCTAATCGTTACCTGGCGGTGAGCTGTCCCACAGCCAAAAGGGCTGGAAATCGCCCCTCTGACCTGCGTCGTGATCCAGTCGTCCAGTCTGCCTCGGATCCGGGCGACAATTGAAGGTGCGGGCCGGTCCGATGTACCGGGGGAGGAGCCGGTCCGTCCGGCGTTCCCACGTGGCACGATGGCAGCGACCCGGCGCCCCCGGCGCCCCCGTCAGCGCAGTACACGTGAAGGAGCGACGATGAACGACTCTCCGGGCTGGGCTACGCCCGGACCCTCTCCGTCCGAAGGTGAGCGCGAGAGCGCTCCCGGTACGAACGGTACGGGGGCGCAGCCGCCATCTTCACCGCCTTCCCCCCAGAACCCCGCTCCGGCCGACTCCAAGTGGTCCGCCGAGCAGCCTCCGGCCGGCCAGTGGTCCAGCCCCGGCGCCGCCCCGGCACCCGGCGAGCCCGCCGCCCCCGCGGACGGCTCCGCCCCGCAGCCCCAGCCCGGCGCGGGCTGGGGCTCGTACGGCAGCCCGCAGCCCGGCCGGTACGGCGCCCCCTACGGCGGCCACCCCGGGCAGCCCGGCGGCTGGGGCAAGCCCCCCGCGGCCAAGCCCGGCGTGATCCCGCTGCGCCCCCTGGGCCTCGGCGAGATCCTCGACGGCGCGGTCACCACCATGCGCACCCACTGGCGCTCGGTCCTGTCCGTCACCGCGGTCGTCGCCGTGATCGTGCAGCTGGCCACCGTGATCTTCCAGCGGTACTCGATGAACCGCCTCATGACCGACCCGGGCAGCATCACCGGCCCCGGCGAAATGCTCGACGTCATGGGCGGCAGCCTCGCCGTCTCGGCCGTCAGCATCTTCATCCAGGTCATCGGCGGCGTCCTCGCCACCGCCTTGCTCACCATGATCTTCAGCCGCGCCGTGCTGGGTCAGCCCTCCACGGTCGCCGGCGCCTGGCGCGACGCCCGCCCGCAGTTCCTCCGCCTCGCCGGACTGACCCTGCTGCTCACCCTCGCCTCCGCGGCCCTGCTCCTGGTCCTGATGCTCCCGGGCATCCTCGCGTCCAGCACGGGCCTGGCCCTCCTCGGCGGGGTCGCGGGCCTCGCGCTCCTCGCCTGGCTGTGGGTCCGCTTCAGCCTGGCCTCGGCGGCGCTGATGCTGGAGAAGGCCACCATCCCGAAGGCCCTCGCCCGCTCCGCGAAGCTGGTCAGCGGCGCCTGGTGGCGGATCTTCGGCATCTCGATGCTGACCGCGCTCATCGTCGGCATCGTCTCGATGATCATCGCCGTGCCGTTCTCGGCCATGGCCGTCATCTTCGGCGGCGGCTTCGACGACATCGTCGCCGGGAACACCCCCGACAGCTGGCCCTACCTGATCATCATGGCCCTCGGCGGCGTGATCGCCATGGCCGTCACCATGCCGATGCAGTCCGGCGTCACCGTCCTGCTCTACATCGACCAGCGCATCCGGCGCGAGGCCCTCGACCTGGAACTCGCCCGCGCGGCCGGCGTCCAGGACTACGGCACCCCCGGCGCCGCCGCACCGCACCCCGGCGCCGGAGGCTGATGCGGTGATCACCTCGGGGGGACCGATCACACGCACCGCCGCGGGCCTGCTGCCCCGGTCCGAGACACCACCGCTGACGACACCGCGCGACGCGGCCCGCGAGGCCGCAGAACGCGAGCTGTCCAAGCCGCTGTACCACCAGAACGACCCGAGCCCCGTCCAGCGGGCCATCGACCGCTTCTGGGAATGGCTCGGCGACCTCACCGGCTCCGCCGCCGACGCCACACCCGGCGGCGCCGTCGGCATCCTGGTCATCGTCCTCGTGGTCGCCCTGCTCATCGGCGCCCTGTGGTGGCGGCTCGGCTCCCCCCGCCGCGCCGCCACCAGCGGCCAGGTCCTCTTCGACGAAGGCGTCCGCAGCGCCGCCGACCACCGCGCGAGCGCCGAGGCGCACGCCGCCGCCGGGCGCTGGACCGAGGCCGTCCAAGAGCGCATGCGCGCCGTCGTGCGCTCCCTGGAGGAACGCACCCTGCTCGACCCGCGCCCCGGCCGCACCGCCGACGAGGCCGCCGCCGAAGCCGCGCGCTCCCTCCCCGCCCACAGCGGCGAACTGCACGCCGCGGCCCGGGCGTTCGACGACGTCACCTACGGCGGCCGGACCGCCGACACCGGTACCTACGCCCGCCTGCGCGACCTCGACGCCACCCTGCAGCGCACCCGTCCCGTCCTCACCACCACGGGAGGACCGGCCGCATGAGCACCGCCCGCACTCCGGCGCCGCCCCCCGCACCCCCGCACCCCGCGCCCCCGGCCGGCGCCGCGCCCGCTGCCGCCCCCACCTCCACCGCGGTCGGCGCCGCCCGCATCTGGCGCCGGGCCCGCGGCTTCCTCATCGCCCTCACCGCCCTGCTCCTCGCCGGCCTCGTCCTGGCCTCCCTGCAGTCCGGCGGGCAGCACGGGCGGCTCGACCCGCGCTCCCCCGACCCCACCGGCAGCCGGGCCCTCGCCGAACTCCTCGGGGAACGCGGCGTCACCACCCGCGTGGTGACCACCACCGCCGAAGCCGCCGCCGCGGCCGGCCCCGGCACCACCCTCCTGGTCACCGACCCGGACCTGCTCGGCGCGGCACACCGCTCCACCCTGCGCTCCGCGACGGACCGCGGCGGCCGTACGGTCCTGCTCGCCCCCACCGGCAGCACCCTGCGCGATCTCGCCCCCGGCGTCCGCACCAAGGGCTCCGCGCACGAGACCACCCTCTCCCCCGCCTGCGCGCTGCCCGCGGCCACCGCCGCCGGGCGCGCCTCCACCGGCGACGGCCTCCGCTACACCACCGACCTCCCGCGGGCCCTGTCCTGCTACCCGAGCGCGGGCGACCCCACCCTGCTGCTCCTCCCGGGCGCCGGCGGCGCGGACACCGTCGTCCTCGGCTCCGGACAGATCCTGCAGAACGACACCCTGGCCGACGAGGGCAACGCCGCCCTCGCCCTCCACCTCCTCGGCTCCCGGCCCGCACTCGTCTGGTTCATCCCCTCGGCCGCCGACCTCGCCGACGGCGCGGACGAGCAGGACAAGAGCTTCCTCGACCTCGTTCCCGCCGGCTGGGGCTGGGCCCTGCTCCAGCTCACCGCGGCCGCCGCCCTCGCCGCGCTCTGGCGCTCGCGCCGCCTCGGCCCGCTGGTCACCGAGCAACTCCCGGTCGCCGTCCGCGCGTCCGAGGCCACCGAGGGCCGCGCCCGCCTCTACCGCAAGGCCGGCGCCCGCGACCGGGCCGCCGACGTGCTGCGGGAGGCGGCCCGCGAGCGCCTGGCCGCGCTGGTCGGCGTACCGCCCGCCCGCGCACAGGACCCCGCCGCCCTGCTGCCCGCCGTCTCCGGCCGGCTGACCGGCGCCGAACACGACCCGGCCGGGCTGCTGTTCGGCCCCACCCCCTCCGACGACGCGGCGCTCGTCGCGCTCGCCGACCACCTCGACGCCCTCGAAAGAGAGGTCCGTACCTCATGACGGCCACGCCCGCCGACGCCTACCCGGCCGCCCCCGCCCACCCGGACGCGGACCGCGCACGCGCCTCCCTCGAAGCGCTGCGCACCGAGATCGGCAAGGCCGTCGTCGGCCAGGACGCCGCCGTCACCGGCCTGGTCGTCGCCCTCCTGTGCCGCGGCCACGTGCTCCTCGAAGGCGTCCCCGGCGTCGCCAAGACCCTCCTGGTCCGCGCCCTGGCAGCCTCCCTGGACATCGGCACCAAGCGCGTCCAGTTCACCCCCGACCTGATGCCGAGCGACATCACCGGCTCCCTCGTCTACGACGCCCGCACCGCCGAGTTCTCCTTCCAGGACGGCCCGGTCTTCACCAACCTGCTGCTCGCCGACGAGATCAACCGGACGCCCCCCAAGACCCAGGCCTCCCTGCTCGAAGCGATGGAGGAGCGCCAGGTCACCGTCGACGGCACCCCCCGCCCGCTCCCCGAGCCCTTCCTCGTCGCCGCCACCCAGAACCCCGTCGAGTACGAGGGCACCTACCCGCTGCCCGAAGCCCAGCTCGACCGCTTCCTGCTCAAGCTCACCGTCCCGCTGCCCTCCCGCGCGGACGAGATCGGCGTCCTGACCCGGCACGCCGCGGGCTTCGACCCGCGCGACCTCACCGCCGCCGGCGTGCGCCCCGTCGCGGGCCCCGCCGACCTCGAAGCCGCCCGCCGCGCCGTCGCCGCCACCACCGTCTCCCCCGAGATCACCGGCTACGTCGTCGACATCTGCCGCGCCACCCGCGAATCGCCGTCGCTCACCCTCGGCGTCTCCCCGCGCGGCGCCACCGCCCTGCTCTCCACCGCCCGCGCCTGGGCCTGGCTGACCGGCCGCGACTACGTCACCCCCGACGACGTCAAGGCCCTCGCCCTGCCCACCCTGCGCCACCGGGTCCAGCTGCGCCCCGAAGCCGAAATGGAAGGCGTCACCGCGGACGCGGTCATCACCGCGATCCTCTCCCACGTCCCCGTTCCGCGCTGATGGCCCTCACCGGACGCGCCGCCCTGGTGGCGGCCCTCGGCGCGCTCCCCGTCGGCCTGCTCGAACCGAGCTGGTGGGGGATCCTCGCCGTCAACGGGCCCCTGGCCGCAGCCTGCGCCGTCGACTACGCGCTCGCCGCGCCGGTCCGCACCCTGCGCCTCGCCCGCTCCGGCGACACCGCGGTGCGCCTGGGCGAGGGCGCCGAGGTCCACCTCACCGTCACCAACCCCGGCGGACGCACCCTGCGCGCCCGGATCCGCGACGGCTGGCCCCCGAGCAGCTGGCTCCCGGGAACCGAGGCCGCCGCCTCCCGGCACGGCCTCACCGTCCCCGCGGGCGAACGCCGCCGCGTCACCACCCGCCTGCGCCCCGCCCGTCGCGGCGACCGGCGCGCCGACCGCGTCACCGTCCGCTCGTACGGGCCGCTCGGCCTGCTGGCCCGTCAGGGCGCCCACGTCGTGCCCTGGACGGTCCGCGTCCTGCCCCCCTTCACCAGCCGCAAGCACCTGCCGTCCCGGCTCGCGCGCCTGCGCGAACTCGACGGCCGCACCAGCGTCCTGACGCGCGGTGAGGGCACCGAGTTCGACAGCCTGCGGGACTACGTGCCCGGCGACGACACCCGCTCCATCGACTGGCGGGCCACCGCCCGCCAGAACAAGGTCGCCGTCCGCACCTGGCGTCCCGAGCGCGACCGGCACATCCTCATCTGTCTCGACACGGGCCGTACGTCGGCCGGCCGCGTCGGGGACGCCCCGCGCCTGGACTCCGCGATGGACGCGGCCCTGCTGCTGGCCGCCCTCGCCACCCGCGCGGGCGACCGCGTCGACCTGCTGGCCCACGACCGGCGCACCCGCGCGCAGGTCCAGGGCCGCCCGCCCGGCGACGTCCTGCCCGCCTTCGTGAACGCGATGGCCCCGCTGGAACCCGAACTCGTCGAGACCGACGCCCGCGCCATGGTCTCGACCATCCTGCGCAGTGCCCCGCGCCGCTCCCTGGTGGTCCTGCTGACCAGCCTGGACGCCGCCCCGATCGAGGAGGGCCTGCTCCCGGTGCTGTCCGGCCTCACCCAACGCCACACGGTCCTGCTGGCCTCGGTCGCCGACCCGCACATCGCGGCCATGACCGCGGCCCGCGGCTCGGTCGACGCGGTCTACGACGCCGCCGCGGGCACCCGCACCCAGGCCCAGCGCCGCCGCACCGCAGACCAGCTCTCCCGCCACGGCGTCCACGTGGTCGACGCCACCCCCGACACCCTGGCCCCGGCCCTCGCCGACGCCTACCTGGCCCTCAAGGCCGCCGGCCGCCTTTAGCCCTGGAACCGGACCCGCTGGGCAATGGCCCGCGCGCACTCCATCGCTTCGGTGCGCGAGGTGTCCACCTCCAGGTCGTAGACCACACCCCGGTGCACCGCCTCGGCCTGCGCCACGGCCATCCCGGCCCCCCGGTCCCCGCGCGCCACTTCCCGGCCCGCGGCGACCGCGGGCTCGCACCGCACCCCGACCCACAGCACCACGAGCCCGTCCAGCGCCTCCCGCCAGCGCCGCTGCGAATCCGGCCCGCCGAGGAACACCTCGTCGACGATGACCCGCGCCCCGGCCCGCGCCATGGCGGCGACCCCCGCGATCCAGGCCGCTTCCAGCGCCCTGAACTCCGGCCCGACGACGACCTCGCCGTCCGCCGCGAACTCGATCCCGTCCCCGGATTCACGCATCGCGGCGGGCATCGCGTCGACCAGCGTGTCGACCCCGAGCGCCAGCCAGGGATCCGGCAGGACCGCCTGCAGACACCCGGCGATCCCGGACTTCCCCGAACTTGAACCACCGTTGAGCACGATCACCTGGGTCATGAACTCACCCTAAACGCAGAAAAGCCCCGCACCATAAGGTGCGGGGCTTTCCCACAATAATTGTTCGGCGGCGTCCTACTCTCCCACAGGGTCCCCCCTGCAGTACC
>NZ_JBEXPB010000043.1:0-59635 GCF_040611795.1 Streptomyces sp. NPDC006529
GCCGGGCTCCCGTGACGGGAGCCCGGCCTTTCGCGTACGCGGGGAGGGTGTGCCGGGTCAGGCCCCCGCGATGACTTCCGCCGCGGCCCGCCCGCAGACCCGCGCCGCGCCGTGCGTCTCGATGTACAGGGCGCCGCGCGCACGCTCCCGCGGCAGGCCCATCTCGACGACGACCGTGTCGGGCCGGGCCGCGACGAGCGCGTCCAGGGCCGCGGCCATCCACGGGTGCCGGTGGGCGTCGCGGACCACGGCGACGACCGTACGGGCGCCCGCCGCGGCCAGGATCTCCCCGGCCGGGGCGTCCTCGCCGTATTCGCCCGAGGCGGTGCCGGGGTCCAGTTCGGCCAGGGCCGCCGCCACGCCCCAGGGGGTCTCGTCGCCCACGGCCATGTTCGGGGCCGGGGCGAGCGTGGCGACGTACGGCGCGGTCACGGGCGCCCGGGTGCCGGTGACCCGCAGGGCCCGGCGGGCCGCTTCGAGGCCGATGCCGGGCGCGCTCCCCTCCTCGGGCGCGCCCGGCCGGGCGGCCCGCCGGGCCTCCCGGGCCTGCCGGGTCCAGGTGGCCAGCGCACGGACCCGGGCGGCGGCGTCGGCGAGCCGCTCCTCGGGGAGGGCGCCCTCGCGGACGGCCTCGACGAGCGCGTCCCGCAGGGAGAGCACGGTCGCCTCGTCGCAGAGGCCGCCGCCGACGCAGATCGCGTCGGCGCCCGCCGCGATGGCGAGCACCGTGCCGCGCTCGATGCCGTAGGTCCCGGCGATGGCCTGCATCTCCATGCCGTCGGTGATGATCAGGCCCTCGTAGCCGAGTTCCTTGCGCAGCAGGCCGGTGAGGATCTGTGGGCTGAGGGTCGCGGGCCGGGCCGGGTCGAGCGCGGGCACCAGGATGTGCGCGCTCATCACGGCCTTGGTCCCGGCGGCGATGGCGGCCTTGAAGGGCACCAGTTCGCGGGCGTAGAGGGTGTCCAGGTCCGCGTCGATGCGGGGCATCGCGTGGTGCGAGTCGACGTTGGTGTCGCCGTGCCCCGGGAAGTGCTTGGTGCAGGCGGCGACTCCGGCGGCCTGGAGCCCCTCGACGTAGGCCGCGGTGTGCCGGGCCGCGAGACCGGTCTCGGCGCCGAAGGACCGTACGCCGATGACCGGGTTGTCCGGGTTGGAGTTGACGTCCGCGGAGGGGGCCCAGTTGAGGTCGACCCCGCACTCGGCCAGGCGGCGGCCCAGCTCGTGGGCGACGCCGCGGGTCAGCCCGGTGTCGTCGACGGCGCCGAGGGCCAGGTTGCCCGGGAAGGAGGAGCCGCCGCGGACCTCCAGGCGCGTGACGTCGCCGCCCTCCTCGTCGATCGCGACGAGGACGTCGTCCCGCACGGCCCGCAGCTGCGCGGTGAGTGCGGTGAGCTGCTCGGCCGAGCCGATGTTGCGGCCGAAGAGGCCGACGGCGGTGAGCCCTTCGCCGACCAGGCGCAGCACCCATGCGGGGGCGCTGGTGCCTTCGAAGCCGGGCTGGAGGACCGCGAGCGCGTCACGGGTGAGCGTGTCGGTGCGGTGCGCGAGGACAGTCATGGGCCGTTATCCCTTCACAGCGCCGGCGGTGAGACCCGCGGCCATCTTCCGCTGGACGACGAGGAACAGCACGACGATCGGCAGCGCCATCATGGTGGAGCCGGCCATCATCGGGGCGAACTCGGTGCCGTGCTTGGTGGTGAAGTTGCCGAGCCAGACGGTGGCCGTCTGATTCTGCTGGCTCATCAGCATCAGCGCGTAGAGGTACTCGTTCCACGCCTGGATGAAGGCGTAGACGGAGGTGGCGACCATGCCCGGGGCGAGCAGCGGGAAGACCACCCGGATGAAGGCGCCGGTCGGCGTGCAGCCGTCGACCATCGCCGCTTCTTCCAGCTCCTTCGGGATGTTGACGATGAAGCCGCGCAACGTCCAGACGGTGAAGGGGAGGATGAAGGTCAGGTACGTGATGATCAGACCGGTGAGCTTGTCGTACTGACCCAGGTCGTTGAGCAGCAGGAAGACCGGGATGATCATCGCGACCAGCGGGATCATCTGCACGGCGAGGATGCCGACGATGACGGCCTTGCGGCCGCGGAAGGCGAACCGGGAGATGGCGAGGGCCGCCAGCATGCCGACGACGATCCCGATGACGACCACGACGCAGGAGACGATCAGGCTGCGGCCGACCGGGCCCCAGAAGTCGGAGATCTCCAGGGCGCGCTTGAAGTTCTCCAGCGTGAAGGTGGTCGGGAAGAACTTGGGGTGCGGGTCGATCGCGTCCTTGTCCGGCTTGAAGGCCGTGTTGAGCATCCAGTAGACCGGGAAGCCCATGACGACGAAGACCAGCAGGCCGCCCAGGTTCCAGCCGAGCCTGGACTTCTTCCGGTTCCGCTTCGGCTTCGGCGTGCGGGGTGCGGCGGACGGGGTCGCGGCGGGCGCGGTGGCGGCGGTCATTCCACCTCTCCGATCTTGAGCATCTGGCGCATGTAGACGGCGACCACTCCGAGCAGCAGCAGGACGGTCACCAGGGCGATGGCGGAGCCGCCCGAGTAGTCGTTGACCACGAAGGCCTGCTGGTAGGAGTAGGTCGTCAGCAGCTGGAACTCGGCCTCGGGGTTGCCGTTGCGCATGACGAAGACCTGCGGGAAGACGCCCATGTCCCAGATCACCGAGAGCGTCGTCAGCATGACGAGGATCGGCTTCAGGATGGGGAGGGTGACGTGCCGGAAGACGCCCCAGGCGCCGGCGCCGTCGAGGCGCGCGGCCTCCTCCAGCTCCTTGGGCACCTGCGTCAGGCCCGCGCTGAGGGTGATGACCACGAAGGGCACCGCGCCCCAGACCACCAGGAGCATGATCACCGCGAGGCCCTCGGGGCCGCTGGCGAACCAGTTGTGGCCGATCATGTCCACGCCGGGGAGCTTGCTCAGCATGTAGTTGAGGACGCCGTAGCCGGAGTCGAAGAGCCACTTGAAGACGGCCGTGGCGACGATGATCGGCATGCCCCAGCTCGCCACGAGCGCGATGTTGACGAGGGCCTTGACCCAGCCGGAGACCTTCTGCAGCAGCAGCGCGATCAGCATGCCGATGACCATCGTCAGGATGACGGCGCCGACCGCGAAGATCACGGTGCGCAGGACCACGGTCCAGAAGACCCCGTCGCCGAGGAACTTCGAGAAGTTGTCGAAGCCGACGAACTCGGCTTCCTTGAACCCCCAGAGTTCGGACTTGCCGAAGTTCTGGAAGGAGAGGGACACCAGCCTGTAGAGCGGGTATCCCATGACGAGCGCGATGACCAGCAGGCACGGGGCGAGCAGCAGCCAGGGGGTGGCGCCGGGGCCCTTGCGGGGGCCCGTCCTGCCCGTCTTCCCCGGCGTGCCCGCGTTCCCTGTCTTCGCCGCGGTCGAAGGCTTCTGCCCCGCGGGCGGCAGATCGGCGGTGGTTGTCTGTGCGGCACTCATCGCGTGCTCCTCGGGGGTCCCTCTCTTGACGGGCAGCAGGGCCCCGCCGTCGCGGCGGGGCCCTCCTTCAGGTCACTTGGTGTTGATGACCTTGTCGATCGCGGCGTCGGCGTCCTTCGCCGCGGCCTCGACCGTCTTCTTGCCGGTACCGATCTCCTGGAGCATGGTCTGCAGGAGCTTGCCCTTCTCGACCTGGCCCCAGCCCGGAGCGGTCGGGACGAACCAGGAGGACTCGGCGGCGGTGGCGGAGACCTGGGTCTTCGGGTCGGCCTTGAGCGGGGCGAGGTCCGTCTTGTTGTTGGGCAGGTTGCCCTTGGCGATCAGGCCCTTCTGGCCCTGCGAGCCGGTGAAGACGTTGATCCACTCGGCGGCGATGTCCTTGGCCTTGGACTTGGACGGCACCGCGAGGTCCGAACCGCCCAGGAAGACCGGGAGGGCCTTGCCGTTCGGGCCGGGCATCACGAAGGTCTCGACCTTGTCCTTCAGGCCGCCGACCTTGTCGTTCTTCGGGGTGGCGGCGTCGGCGCCCTCCCAGCCGGCGGAGAAGATCGCGGCGGCGTTGCCCTGGCCGAACACGACCGGACGGTCGGACTCGTCCTTGGTCTTGTCGGCGTGCATGTACTTGTCGAGGAGCTCCTTGTACTGCTTGAGACCCTTCAGCGACTCGGGGGAGGACAGGGTCGCCTTCCACTTGTCGCCGTCCTTCTTGGCGATGGTGCCGTTCGCGTCGTAGACGAAGGACATCGCGGCGTACCAGTCCGGCGAGGGCTGGTAGAGGGCGCTGAACTTGTCGCCCTTCGCGGTCTGGATCTTGTCCAGCGCACCGGTCAGTTCGGCCCAGGTCTTCGGCGCGGCGGTGACGCCGGCCTCGGCGGCCAGGTCCTTGCGCCAGGTGCCGACGCGGCCACCGGCGTAGTAGGGAACGCCGTAGTTCTTGCCGTCGTACGTGACGGATTCCTTCAGGGCGTCCAGCCAGGCGGCGGAGTTCTCGAACTTCGACGCGTCGAGTTCGGAGAAGGCGCCGGTCGCCATGTAGCCGATCATCTCGGAGTTGCCCATTTCGACAACGTCCGGGGCCTTGTCCGTGGCGAGCACGGCGTCCAGCTTGGCGTTCTTGTCCGGCCAGCCGTAGTACTCGTGCTTGACCGTGAGACCCGGGTGCTTCGCGACTATCGCGTCGTCGGCCGCCTTCACCAGCTCGGGCCAGTTGTTCTGGGCGTCGACCGTCAGCCAGACGGTGAGCTCCTTGGCACCCGAAGCCTTGTCGGTCTCGGTGCCCCCCTTGCTGTCGGAGCCACCGCACGCCGCCAGGCCGATAACCATGCCCGCGACTCCAACCGCCGCGATGAGCTTGCGCTTCACGCCACCCTCCTCAGGGATGCTGCCTGCACTTCCCCTTGCCCGCCGCGGCGACATACGCGAAGTACTGCACGTGGGGCCGGGATCTGATCCATATTGGTTTAGACCAGTAGTCGGAGCTTGGCCTAGACCTTTAGGGGTGTCAAGGGTCTAATGAGCGGGTGCTCGGTCCGTTACCGGACCGACACCTCAGGTGGGGGCGAGGCCCGCCCCGCGGCCCGTGTCACGATGTGACCGCACATATCGGAGGAGCCGGTGACGGCAGCGAAACTGGAGTCGGGAAGGCGGGCGGCGATGGCCACCGAAGGGGCGACCACGGAGCCGGAAGGCGGGGCAGCCACTCGCACGGCGCGGGTGCCCAAGTACTACCGGCTCAAGCGGCACTTGCTGGACATGACGGAGACCCTGCCGCCCGGCACCCCGGTACCCCCGGAGCGCACCCTGGCGGCCGAATTCGACACCTCCAGGACCACGGTCCGCCAGGCCCTCCAGGAGCTGGTGGTCGAGGGACGGCTGGAGCGCATCCAGGGCAAGGGCACCTTCGTGGCCAAGCCCAAGGTCTCCCAGCCGCTCCAACTCTCCTCGTACACCGAGGACATGCGGGCGCAGGGCCTGGAGCCCACGTCCCAGCTCCTCGACATCGGCTACGTGACGGCGGACGACACCCTCGCCGGACTGCTCAAGATCACCACCGGTGGCCGGGTGCTGCGCATCGAGCGGCTGCGCCTGGCGAGCGGCGAGCCGATGGCCATCGAGACCACGCACCTTTCGGCCAAGCGCTTCCCCGCGCTGCGCCGCTCGCTGGTCAAGTACACCTCGCTCTACACCGCCCTCGCGGAGGTGTACGACGTCCGGCTCGCCGAGGCCGAGGAGACCATCGAGACCTCTCTGGCCACGCCGCGCGAGGCGGGGCTGCTGGGTACGGACGTGGGCCTGCCGATGCTGATGCTCTCCCGGCACTCCCTGGACGCCGACGGCGAACCCGTCGAGTGGGTGCGCTCGGTGTACCGCGGCGACCGCTACAAGTTCGTGGCCCGCCTCAAGCGGCCGGCGGTCTGATTCCGGCCGGGAACGCGGCTCTCCCGCGCGTTCCCGGTCCGCGCTCCGCCGCACGTCCACGCCCTGCGGCCAGGCCCCCGCCATGCCGCCGGCCATCGTTATACGTTCGAGGCCCCGCGGCGTCGACCCGCCCCGCGAACCGTAGTTGACTCACGTACCGCTATGCGGACGGGGGCTTTCGTTCACCGGGTGGTCCCCGTAGATTCCCTGCGCGCGCGCAGATGATCGACGAGGGGACGAGGATCATGCCGGAAGCTGGACCCGAAGCAACCGCCGGGCGGTCGGGAGGCGGGGGGCTCACCCCCGCGTCCATCGCCGTCTGGGCCGCCGTCGCCCTCGTCGGCGCCGTCGGCTGGGGCGTGCTCGCCCTCTCCCGCGGCGAGGAGATCTCCGCCGCCTGGCTGCTCGCCGCCGCGCTCGGCTCGTACGCCATCGGCTACCGCTTCTACGCGCGCTTCATCGCGGACCGGGTGCTGAAGGTCGACAAGACCCGCGCCACCCCGGCCGAACGCCTCGACAACGGTGTCGACTTCCACCCCACCGACCGCCGGGTGCTCTTCGGCCACCACTTCGCGGCCGTCGCAGGCGCCGGCCCGCTGGTCGGCCCGGTGCTCGCCTCGCAGATGGGGTACCTGCCGGGCACCATCTGGATCGTCGCGGGCGTGATCTTCGCGGGCGCGGTCCAGGACATGGTGACCCTGTTCTTCTCCACCCGGCGCAACGGCCGTTCGCTCGGCCAGATGGCCCGGGACGAGATCGGCCCCGTCGGCGGCGCGGCCGCGCTGGTCGCGGTCTTCATGATCATGATCATCCTGCTGGCGGTCCTCGCCCTGGTCATCGTCAACGCGCTGGCGGACTCCCCCTGGGGCGTCTTCTCCATCGGCATGACCATCCCGATCGCCCTCTTCATGGGCTTCTACCTGCGGGTGCTGCGCCCGGGCCGGATCACCGAGGTCTCGCTCATCGGCGTCGCCCTGCTGCTGCTCGCCATCGTCGCGGGCGGCTGGGTCGCCGACTCCTCCCTCGCCGACGTCTTCACGCTCGACAAGGAGACGCTGGTCATCTGGATGGTCGGGTACGGCTTCCTCGCCTCGGTGCTGCCGGTGTGGATGCTGCTCGCCCCGCGCGACTACCTCTCCACCTTCATGAAGGTCGGCACCATCGCGCTGATGGCCGTGGGCGTGGTCATCGCCCTGCCGACGCTGAAGATGCCCGCCGTCACCGACTTCGCCACCCGCGGCGACGGACCGGTCTTCGCCGGCTCGATGTTCCCCTTCGTCTTCATCACCATCGCGTGCGGGGCGCTGTCCGGCTTCCACGCGCTGGTCTCCTCCGGCACCACCCCGAAGATGATCCAGAAGGAGACCCAGGTCCGGGTCATCGGCTACGGCGCCATGCTGACCGAGTCCTTCGTCGCGATCATGGCGGTCATCGCCGCCTGCATCATCGAGCCGGGCCTCTTCTTCGCGGTGAACGCCCCCAGCGGCCGGATCGGCACCACCGCCCTGGAGGCCTCCCAGGCGATCGGCGGCCTCGGCTTCTCGATCACCCCGGACGCGCTGACCCAGGCGGCCAAGGACATCGGCGAGACCAGCCTGCTCTCCCGCACGGGTGGCGCGCCGACCTTCGCACTCGGGATGTCGGAGATCTTCTCGTCCGTGGTCGGCGGGACCGCGATGAAGGCGTTCTGGTACCACTTCGCCATCATGTTCGAGGCCCTCTTCATCCTGACCACGGTCGACGCGGGCACCCGGGTCGGCCGGTTCATGCTCCAGGACACCCTGGGCAACCTGCACAAGTCCTTCAAGGACGTCAGCTGGAAGCCGGGCGTCTGGTTCGCCAGCGCGGTCGTCGTCGGCGGCTGGGGCTACTTCCTGTGGGTCGGCGTGAAGGACCCGCTGGGCGGCATCAACCAGCTCTTCCCGCTCTTCGGCATCGCGAACCAGCTGCTCGCCGCCGTCGCCCTCGCCGTCTGCACCACGCTGCTGGTGAAGTCGGGCCGGCTCAAGTGGGCCTGGGTGACCGCGGTCCCGCTGGCCTGGGACGTGGCCGTGACGCTCACCGCCAGCTACCAGAAGATCTTCTCCGACGACGCGACGATCGGCTTCTTCGCCCAGCGCGACAAGTACCTGGCCGGGATCGAGGCGGGCAAGGTGCTCAAGCCCGCCAAGACCATGGACCAGATGCACACCGTGGTCACCAACGCCACGGTCGACGGGGTCCTCTCCGCGGTCTTCGCGCTCCTGATCGTCATCGTCCTGCTGGACGCGCTGCGGACCTGCCTGAAGGCCGTCCGCGACCCGGGGAGCGCGGAGCTCTCCGAGGTCCCGTGGTCGGAGTCGAAGATCATCGCTCCGGCCGGCCTGATCCCGACGGCCGCCGAGAAGGCGGAACTGGCCGCCGCGGGTCTGGACTCGGGCGGCGGCCGGGTCAAGGAACCGGTGGCGTGAGCGCCGTCCGGGCGGCGCTGGGCCGGATCCGGTTCTACGTCCGCGAGTTCTCGGGCGAGAGCGCCTACGAGCGGTACGTCGCCCATGCGCGCTCCCACGACCCGCACGCCGAGGTGCCCACCCGCAGGGCCTTCGAGCGGGCCCGCACCGACGCCCGCGAGGCGGACCCCCGCGAGGGCTTCCGCTGCTGCTGAGGAGCCACCGCGAACCGGAGGCCGCCGGATTCCCCGACCGGGAACCCGGCGGCCTCTCGCGTGGGACGGGCCGTCGGCGGCGGGGTCCCGGTCGCCGGCCTCCGGCCGCCCCCACGGCCTCGCCGGGGGACCTGTCCGAGCCCGCCGGAGGGACCGCCGAGGGGCCCTGCCGGGGGCCACGGGGCCTGCGGGAGCCGCCGGACCAGCCGGGCCCCGGAGGGTGCCGGGGCGCCCGTACCGGCCGTCCTCGCGCCGCCGCATCGGATGGAGTTGTAGCCGCGCCGACACAACATGTGGGGGTCGCGCAACGAGCGGCCCCCACATGTATGCTCGTGCTCGCTGTCGCCGCAGGGGAATCCGGTGCGAATCCGGAACTGTCCCGCAACGGTATGAACTGCACCCAACCACCCATTGGTGCTGCCGCAAGTCCGAGGACCTGCCGACAGTGCGCCCGGACCGACCGGTCCGGACGCCGATACGTCCGGGCCTCGCGGTTGGGCCGGTGGACGCCGTGTGGAGACGCGCCGAGCCCTGCCCCGGGCCCGCACGTCCGTGCCCGCCCGGCAGCCCCCTCGCCCCGCCCCGTGAGTCGTCCGGAGCCGAGCGAGGGAGAGCCCCCCACGTGACCATCGCGCCTGCCGCACCGCGCGCCGAGTCCGCCCAGCCCGAGGCCACCGAGGGTCCCGGCGCCGCGCTGCTGCGCACCCTCACCGACCTCACCGCCGACCTGGCCGACACCGACCCCGGCCGGGTCGCCGCCGCCGCGCTGCGGGGCCGCAGCTCCGTGGCCGACGAGGCCGAACTGCGCGGCCTGGCCACCGAGGCGGCCGCCGGCCTGATCTCGGAGGACCCGGCGTACTCCCGGCTGGCCGCCCGTCTGCTGACGCTGACGATCGCGGAAGAGGCCGCGGGCCAGGGGGCCACCTCCTTCTCGGCGTCCGTCGCAGTCGGTCACCGCGAGGGCCTGATCGCGGAGCGCACCGCCGCGTTCGTCGCCACGCACGCGACCCGGTTGGACGCGCTCGTCGAGCACGCGGCCGCCGAGGGCGCCGACGACCGCTTCGGCTTCTTCGGTCTGCGCACCCTGCACAGCCGCTACCTGCTGCGCCACCCGATCACCCGCCAGGTCGTGGAGACCCCGCAGTACTTCATGCTGCGCGTGGCCTGCGGCCTCGCCGCGGACGAGAGCGTCCAGGCCGTCGAGGAAGTGGCCTCGCTGTACCGGCTGATGAGCCGCCTCGACTACCTGCCCTCCTCCCCCACGCTCTTCAACTCCGGCACCCGGCACCCGCAGATGTCCTCGTGCTACCTGCTTGACTCTCCGCTCGACGAGCTGGACTCGATCTACGACCGCTACCACCAGGTCGCGCGCCTCTCCAAGCACGCCGGCGGCATCGGCCTCTCGTACTCCCGCATCCGCGCCCGCGGTTCGCTGATCCGCGGCACCAACGGGCACTCCAACGGCATCGTGCCGTTCCTCAAGACCCTCGACGCCTCCGTCGCCGCCGTGAACCAGGGCGGCCGCCGCAAGGGCGCCGCCGCCGTCTACCTGGAGACCTGGCACGCGGACATCGAGGAGTTCCTGGAGCTCCGCGACAACACCGGTGAGGACCAGCGCCGCACCCACAACCTGAACCTCGCCCACTGGGTGCCGGACGAGTTCATGCGCCGCGTGAACGCCGACGCCGACTGGTCGCTGTTCTCCCCGGCCGACGTGCCGGAGCTGGTCGACCTGTGGGGCGACGACTTCGACGCCGCCTACCGCAAGGCCGAGGCGGACGGCCTGGCCCGCAAGACCATGCCCGCCCGCGACCTGTACGGCCGGATGATGCGCACCCTCGCGCAGACCGGCCAGGGCTGGATGACCTTCAAGGACGCCTCCAACCGCACGGCCAACCAGACCGCCGAGCCGGGCACCGTCGTCCACTCCTCGAACCTGTGCACCGAGATCATCGAGGTCACCAACGACGGCGAGACCGCCGTCTGCAACCTCGGCTCGGTCAACCTCGGCGCGTTCGTCCTCGCCGAGACCGGTGAGATCGACTGGGAGCGGCTGGACGAGACCGTCCGCACCGCCGTGACCTTCCTCGACCGCGTGGTGGACATCAACTTCTACCCGACCGAGCAGGCCGGGCGTTCCAACGCCCGCTGGCGTCCGGTGGGTCTGGGCGCGATGGGCCTCCAGGACGTCTTCTTCAAGCTGAAGCTGCCCTTCGACTCCCCCGAGGCGAAGGCGCTGTCCACCAAGCTCTCCGAGCGCATCATGCTGGCCGCGTACGAGGCCTCCTGCGACCTCGCCGAGCGCAGCGGCCCGCTGCCGGCCTGGGAGCAGACCCGCACCGCCCGCGGCGTCCTGCACCCGGACCACTACGCGACCGAGCTGAACTGGCCGGAGCGCTGGGACGCGCTGCGCGCCCGGATCGCCGAGACCGGCATGCGCAACTCGCTGCTCCTCGCGATCGCCCCGACCGCGACGATCGCCTCGATCGCGGGCGTGTACGAGTGCATCGAGCCGCAGGTCTCCAACCTCTTCAAGCGCGAGACCCTCAGCGGTGAGTTCCTCCAGGTCAACGCCTACCTGGTGGCCGAGCTGAAGAAGCTCGGCGTCTGGGACGCGCAGACCCGCGAGGCGCTGCGCGAGGCCAGCGGTTCGGTGCAGGGCTTCGGCTGGATCCCCGCCGAAGTGCGCGCGCTGTACCGCACGGCGTGGGAGATCCCGCAGCGCGCCCTGATCGACATGGCGGCGGCCCGTACGCCGTACCTCGACCAGTCGCAGTCGCTGAACCTGTTCCTGGAGACGCCGACCATCGGGAAGTTGTCCTCGATGTACGCGTACGCCTGGAAGCAGGGCCTGAAGACCACGTACTACCTGCGCTCGCGCCCGGCGACGAAGATCGCCCGCGCCGCGCAGGCCGCCACCCCGGTGGCGCTCCCGCAGGCCGACGCCGACGCCGAGGCGCTCGCCTGCTCCCTTGAGAACCCCGAGTCATGCGAGGCCTGCCAGTAATGAGTTCCCCCCACAAGAGCGCGGCCGAGAAGAACCTGCTCGACCCGGGCTTCGAGCTGACCCTGCGTCCCATGCGCTACCCGGACTTCTACGAGCGCTACCGGGACGCGATCAAGAACACCTGGACCGTCGAGGAGGTCGACCTCCACTCGGACGTCGCCGACCTGGCGAAGCTGACGCCCGGTGAGCAGCACATGATCGGCCGCCTCGTCGCGTTCTTCGCGACGGGTGACTCGATCGTCTCGAACAACCTCGTGCTGACCCTGTACAAGCACATCAACTCGCCCGAGGCGCGGCTGTACCTGTCGCGCCAGCTGTTCGAGGAGGCCGTGCACGTCCAGTTCTACCTGACGCTGCTCGACACCTACCTCCCCGATCCGGACGACCGCGCGGCGGCCTTCGACGCGGTCGAGGAGATCCCCTCGATCCGCGAGAAGGCGCAGTTCTGCTTCAAGTGGATCAACGAGGTGGAGAAGCTGGAGCGGCTGGAGACGCAGGCCGACCGCCGCCGCTTCCTGCTGAACCTGATCTGCTTCGCGGCGTGCATCGAGGGCCTGTTCTTCTACGGCGCCTTCGCCTACGTCTACTGGTTCCGCTCGCGCGGTCTGCTGCACGGTCTGGCGACCGGCACCAACTGGGTGTTCCGGGACGAGACCATGCACATGAACTTCGCCTTCGAGGTCGTGGACACGGTCCGCAAGGAGGAGCCGGAGCTGTTCGACGACGCGCTCCAGCAGCAGGTCGTCGACATGCTGAAGGAGGCCGTCGACGCCGAGCTGCAGTTCGGCCGCGACCTGTGCGGCGACGGCCTGCCGGGCATGAACACCGAGTCGATGCGCGCGTACCTGGAGTGCGTCGCGGACCAGCGCCTGGTCCGCCTCGGCTTCGCGCCGGTCTACGGCGCCCAGAACCCGTTCTCCTTCATGGAGCTCCAGGGCGTCCAGGAGCTGACCAACTTCTTCGAGCGCCGCCCGTCGGCCTACCAGGTCGCGGTCGAGGGCACCGTCGACCTGGACGAGGACTTCTAGGACGAGGACGCCCGGTCCGCCGCCCGCGGCTCCGGCCGGGCCCCGCACCCCGCGGGGCCTGACCGGATTCCGCCGGTCGTTTGGCCCGTTCCACCCCCACCCGTCAACGCAGGCTGACGTACGGTGGGGGCCACCCGGCCAGAGCCCGCCGCACAGCGCTCCGGCCGGCCCCGCAGTCGACCCACAGGGGTTTCCATGTCTCGTACGCTCCGCATGCTCACGGCCCTCGCCTTCACCGCCCTGATGCTCGGCGGTACGGCGGCCACCGCCTCCGCCACGGACACCGGCTGGACGATCATCGGCCACGGGTCGCGCGGCTGACCCGTCCGCCGCACGTGCGAAGGCCCCGCTCCTCTTCCCGGAGCGGGGCCTCGCGCGGTTGCCTCGTACTGCCTTACGGGTCCTACGGGTTGGGCACCGTCTCGTAGCGCGGGGTGCCCTCTTCCATCTGGCGCAGCGCGTCCTTGCGGTCGCGCTTGGACAGCCGGTCGATGTACAGGTACCCGTACAGGTGGTCCGTCTCGTGCTGGAGGCAGCGCGCGAAGTAGCCGGTGCCGCGCACCTTGATCGGGTTGCCCTGGGCGTCCTGGCCCTCGACCTCGGCGTAGTCGGGGCGGGCGAGGGAGGCGTAGGCGGTCGGGACCGACAGGCAGCCCTCGTTCGAGTCGTCCAGCACGCGCGATGCGGCGGGCAGTTCGACCAGCCTCGGGTTCACCACGACACCGGTGTGGCGGTTGCCGTCGTCGTCCGGGCAGTCGTAGACGAAGACCTTGGCGTCCACGCCGATCTGGTTCGCGGCCAGGCCCACGCCCTCGGCGGCCTTCTGGCTGGCGAACATGTCGTCGATCAGCCGCGCCAGCTCGTCGCCGAACTCGGTGACGTCCTTGCACTCGCGGTGCAGGACCGGGTTGCCGACCACGGTGATCGGACGAGCGGTCCCGCGCTCGCGGTGGGCCAGCTCACGCTCCGCACAGTCCTCGGTGTCCACGACGTACCCGTCGTTCACGATCTCGACGACCTCGTTCTCCTGCTGCGCCATGTCCGCCGTACGCCTTCCCTAAGTCACCGATGTGCCGGTACAGCCTACGGCCCCCGGTCAGCAGACTTCTTCGAGATCGCGCCACTCGCGGCTGTCCGGACTGTCCGCGACCCATCCGTCGAGCAGTCCGCGCACCAGTCCGGGCGGGGCCGCGATCCCGCACTCGCGCTCGGGCACCCACAGGGAGCCCGATCCTGTCGTGCGGTGGCCCAGCGGACCGGGGTGCCCGGGCTCGCTGTGGTCGTGCGGATCGAGCTGGTCCCCGTCGCCCTCGCCGCTCGGCATCTCGCTCTCCGAACAGGTCCGGCACAGCAGCCGGACCGAGGAGGACCAGTCCTCGGCGGCGAAGCCCGCGTCCGAGGCGAGCTGCTCCAGGGCGTCGCGGTCGGCCTCGGTGGCCGCTTCCAGCAGCACCACCCAGGTCGGCACCGGCGAGGGCGCCCACAGCTCGATCTCGTCGAACACCGGGAAGGAGGGGCCGGCGGAGGTCACGCGCTCGCCGTGCGGAACCCCGTCGTGCAGGACGACCTCGCCCCAGCGCCGCCCGGAGGAGGGCAGCGGGATCGAGAGGACTTCCATCCGGGCCGGGTCCAGCCTGCGGCCCCAGACCACCTCGGCCTCGCCCTCGGGCGAGAGCCGCACCGCGGCGCTGCCTAGCTCCATGCCGACGGGCTCACCGGAGCCGGTGGCCTCACCGGGCACCTTCAGCCCGTACGCCTGCCAGGCGCGGCGGGCCAGCGGCCAGTCCTGGAGGGCCGTGGCGGCGATGCCCACGTTCCACCAGTCGGGAGCGCCCGACTCGCGGTCCAGCAGGGCCACGGCGCGCAGCCCGGCGGCCCGCGCCTGCTCCCAGTCGTGCCGGAACTTGTGCAGCAGGGCCAGGTTGAACCAGGACTCGGACAGCCAGGGCTCCAGGTCCGCCGCTCTGGTGAGCAGCGCACCCGCGTCCTCGTACCGCCCGTCGCCGATCAGCGTGAACGCGCGGTCGGTGGCCTGCCGCCACGAGGCGGACGGCCGATGCCGTACCTTCCCGAAGATCCTCACGATTCCCGCCTGCCGGTCCAACGATGCAACAGTGCAGCCTTGCGGACACTCTCACTTCGCATCCAACCATGCCCACGGATACGGGCGCTCATTACCCATGGGTTACCCAGGTCGGCCAGGTACAACTCTGGCACGTCCGCCGCGCCCCCGCGCATCCCGTTCCGGCCGCTCCAGGCACGCACCATCGCGCCTCGAAGCGCTCCGCCGCAGCACGCGCGCGAGGCACTCGACGACCTCGGGATGGTGGTCGCGGGCCGTGCCGAGGCGCAGCCGCTCCAGGGCGGCCAGTGAGCCGCCCGGGTGACGGTCCCCGCCCACCAGGTCGTCGTAGGCGTTGGCGGTCCGCACGATGCGGGCCAGGACCGGCTGGTCGCGGTAGGGATCGGCCTGGCGTTCGACGACGACCGCGACCTCGGCGGGCACCCCGGTCTGGCGGGCCACCTCCCCGCCCAGCGCGGCGATCCGGCGGGCCTCGGCGGCGGGCAGCGCGGCGGTGGCACCGGCCGGGACGGGGTCGACCAGGGAGAGCTGCCCGATGTCGTGCATCAGGGCCGCGTACTCCAGCACGGTCAGCTCCCGCTCGGAGAGGCCCAGCTCGCGGCCGACGGCGCAGCTGAGGCCGGCGACCCGGCGGGCGTGCCCGGGGCGGGTGTACCCGGCGATCTCGGTGGCCCGGGCCAGGGAGGTGATCGTCTGCCGGTAGGTGGTGCGGACGGCGTCGATCCGGCGGAAGGACATCTGGGTGAGCAGCAGGGGCACGCTCAGGACGGGCAGCGCCCACAGCCCGGCGACCGCCACCCCGAGGGACATCACGACGCCGGTGGCGCAGATCGCGGACCCGGCGCCGGGCAGCGCCCGCAGCTCGTCCCGCAGCAGTGGCCCGTACGGCCACCCGGTGCGCAGTCCCACCAGCGCGGCGGCGAGGACCGCGTCGCACAGGGCGGTGAGGCCGAGCAGGAGGAGCAGGAAGAGGACCAGGTACGGGCCCTGGCCGACCAGCTGCTCCAGCCGCCCGGAGTTGTAGAGGGGCTGGAAGCAGGCGGCGGCGAAACCGACGGTGAGGACCCGGCGGGCCACGTGGTCGAGGACGGGCCCGCGGCCGCGGGCGACGTGGACGGCGATCCCGGCGAGGGCGGCCGCGACGACGACCGCGACGGTCTGGAGCACGCCGTGGTGGGTGGGCGCCCCGGCGCTCTGCCCGAGCAGCGCGTAGGCGAGGGCTCCGGCGGAGCCCAGGGGGGCGGGATGGCGGTCCCCGGCGCGCGGGTGCCCGCCGGGGCCGTGGGGGGCGTGGGCGTCCCGCGCGCCCGGGAGGTCCCGGGAGCCGCGGGGCTCGCTGGAATCGCCGGAATCTCGGCGGGCCAGTTCGCCGAGGGTGATGAGGATGCCGAAGCAGAGGGCGGTGCCGGGGTCGCGCACGCCGTGCCACAGGGTGTCCCCGAGCGCGGCCAGGGTCAGCGCGGCGGCGGCCGCGCGGAGGGCCCCGGCCCCCCGGACCCTCACCCCCGGCCCCCGGCCGGTCCCGTGCTCCCGGCCGGGCCGGCGCCGCGGGCCGCAGGTCCCGTGGCACCGGACCGGCCGCGGGGCTCGCCCTGGGCGGGCAGCCCCGACAGGCCGGGCGGGCCGTCGCGCAGCTCGGGGGCGGTGGGCGGCCCGGGCGCGGGCACCGGCGCCGGTGGGGTCCGCGGGATGACCTGGAGGTGGTCGTCGGAGGTGACCACCGGGTGCCAGCCGTGCCGTCCGATCGCGCGGACCAGGGCCCCCACCATGACCGGGTCGAACTGGGCGCCGGCGCAGCGCTCCAGCTCGCCCAGCGCGGTCGGCACCGGCCGGGCCCGGCTGTAGGAGCGGGTGGACGTCATCGCGTCGAAGGCGTCGGCCACCGCCACCACGCGGGCGGGCACCGGGATCTGCTCACCGGTCAGGCCGTAGGGGTAGCCGGAGCCGTCCACCCGCTCGTGGTGGTGCAGGATCGCGGCCCGGGCCTCCCCGAGGAAGCCGATGCCGCGCACCATCTCGTGGCCGTACTCCGGGTGGAGTTCGATGATCCGGCGCTCCTCCGGGGTCAGCGGTCCGTCCTTGCGCAGCAGCCGGGTGGGCACGCCGAGTTTGCCGACGTCGTGCAGGATCCCGGCGATCCGCAGCACTTCCATGCGGTCCTCGGCCATGCCCAGTTCGCGGGCGATCATCGCGGAGGCCTGGCCGACCCGCTCGCTGTGGCCGCGCGTGTAGCGGTCCTTGATGTCGACGGCCTGGACGAGGGCGCGGATGGTGGCCTGGTGGGCCGCGCGTTCGCGGTGGTACTGGGCGAAGACCCAGCAGGAGATGTACATCGGCAGCAGCACCAGCAGCGCGGCGGGCGGGCCGTACGGGCTGCGCCACATGACGGCCATCATCAGCCCGGCCAGGCCGTGCACGCCGTGCGGGCCGAGCGAGCGGGCGAGCGGCCCGCGCCAGGCGCTCGCCGCGGGCCGCCGCTCGGCGGCGGCCAGGACGCCCGCTTCGAGGGCCGTGAGCACGAGGCAGAACACGACGGCCGCGGCGGCCGCCGGCAGGAGCACGTGGGGGAAGTCCGCCACCCGGCCCGCGGGCCCCGCTCTGCCCGGCGCCGCGTGGCCGCCCAGCAGCCCGTACACCTCTCCCGCGGCGCGGGCGGCCAGTGCCTGCTGGGCCGCGTGCCACACGCGGCGCACCGCGGCGGGCCGCTGGAGCACCCTCCCGGCGAGCGCGCCCGGTACGGCGACCAGGGCGGCGGCCGGGGGCGGCAGCAGGAAGACGGCGGCGAGGACGACGGGGAAGAAGGACCCGATGCCCGCGGACGTCTGCGCCCCGGGCCCGGGGCGCAGCTGCGCCAGCTCGCAGGCGAGGTAGAGCCCGCCGAGCGCGGCGACGGTCGCCCACGGCGCGCCGGAGCGCGGCGGCGCGGGCAGGAGGCAGGCGAGGGCCCCGAGGACGGCGCAGAGGAGGTAGACGCGCGCCGCCGGCGGAAGTACCCGCATGGCGCCCTCCTCCCCGGTGCCTTCGAACCGGGTACGGGATCGCACCCGTACCGGAAGGGGAGAATAGGCGGGGGCCCGTGCGGAGGGGGCCGGATTGTCCCGTTGGGCTGTCCGGGCGCCCCCGGATTAGCACCTTCGGGTGAACGAAGGCTCTTTCCGGGGGTGGCCGTTCAGGAGGGGACGAGCGGGATCAGCCCGCCGCGGGACCGGCCGGACCGGCGGTGGCCGTGGGCTCGGCGGCAGCCGTCGGACCGGCGGTGACGTCGTGGTCGGGTACGGCCTGCCCCGAGCGGATCAGCTCGATGCGGCCCATCACCTTGGAGCGCAGGTCCTGCGGCACGTCGTCCGAACCGCAGCAGCGCTTGACCAGCTTCTTCACGGCCTGTTCCAGCCCGTACTTCTCCAGGCAGGGATTGCACTCGCCGAAGTGCGCCTCGAACTTGGTGCAGTCGCTGTCCGGCATTTCCCGGTCCAGGAACTCGTACAGGTGGTCCAGGACCTCAGAGCATTCCGTCTCGTGCGGATCTCCGCAGCTCATGAGTCCGAGCCTTTCCGGTCGTTCGACTCTCCCGCGCCGGCGGGGACGAGCCCGCGCTCACGGGCGTAGTCCTCCAGCATTCCGCGGAGTTGGCGGCGTCCACGGTGCAGTCGCGACATGACCGTACCGATGGGTGTACCCATGATGTCCGCGATCTCCTTGTACGCAAAGCCCTCTACGTCGGCGAGATAGACGGCGATGCGAAACTCCTCCGGAATGGCCTGGAGCGCTTCCTTCACGTCCGAATCGGGCAGGTGGTCGAGCGCCTGCGACTCGGCGGAACGCAAACCGGTCGACATGTGCGACTCGGCGCGCGCCAGCTGCCAGTCCTCGATCTCCTCCGCCGCGCTGCGCTGGGGTTCGCGCTGCTTCTTGCGGTAGGAGTTGATGAAGGTGTTCGTCAGAATGCGGTAGAGCCACGCCTTGAGGTTGGTGCCCTCGCGGAACTGGTGGAAGGACGCGTACGCCTTCGCGTACGTCTCCTGGACCAGGTCCTCGGCGTCGGCCGGATTGCGCGTCATGCGCAGCGCGGCCGAGTACATCTGGTCGAGGTAGCCGAGGGCGTCCCGCTCGAAGCGCGCGTTGCGCTCCGGGGTCGTCTCCTCCGCCTGGCCTTCGTCGGTCCCAGCGACAGGACCCACCTCCTCCGACAGCGTGGCGGCTCCGAAAGCGGACCCGCTCGAATCGGAGAATAGTCGACCTTCCCGGCCATCCGCCGCCCGGAGGGCGCCGTGCCTGGACCCGGGCAGCACCGTCCACTCCAGGCCGGCCGCGGCCTGCGGACGGTTCTGACTGATGACCTGGCTCATGCGCTCCCTCTCCAAGGCGAGATCCCGTACGTTCCGACATCCCGCTCAACAGCGGGGCCGGGGCACGGCATTCCCCGGCGCCCGCGCAGTTTCCGGGGAGCGCGGAAACGGCTTGAATGCGAGGTGGGTCACAAGGCCGGGAAATGTGTCAGGTCCTTGCCCGATCGCATTCACGGCGGTCCCGGAAATTTCACAGGGGCAGCCCGTCGAGCCAGCCCGCGACCGCGTCCGTGATCACCGCGAGCGCCTCCTCCTGGGTGACCTCCGCCCGCTTGGGCACCGCGAAACCGTGGTCCCCGTACGCCACCTCCACGAGCCGGTACGTGTCCCCCGCGCCCGGGACCGGGAACTCCGCGGGGTTTCCGAAGGGATCCCGGCCGCCTTGTACCACCAGCGTCGGCCGTCCGGCGCCCTGCAGTTCCGCCAGCCGGGTCTTCTCGGGCCGGCCCGGCGGATGCAGCGGGAAGGCCAGCGCCAGCACCCCGGCCGCCCCCAGCTCCCCGGCGGTCCGGCAGGCGACCCGGGCCCCCGCGCTGCGCCCGCCCGCCACCACCGGCAGCCCCGGCTCCGCCAGCGCGGGCCACAGGGCCCGCCACCCGGCGTCCAGGACCTTCGGCGCGGCCGCCACCTTCTTGCCGGCCACCCGCCAGGGCTGCTCCACCAGGGCGACGGTGATCCCCCGCGGGGGCAGCGCGGCCGCCAGCGCGACCAGGTCCCGGGCCTCGATCCCGCCGCCCGCGCCGTGGCCGACGGCGAGCACCAGCCGCGGCCGCGCGGCCGGGTGCCAGGTGATCCGGGCCTCGCCCGCCGGGGTGTCGACGCTTCGGACGTGCTGCGTGCGCGTGGTCATGCCCCCATCCTGCCGGGGCGGGGGCGGGGGGGTGCGGCGGCGGGCGCGGGCGAGGTGCGGTGCCAGGCGTCGCAGGCCAGGCGGGACTTTGAAAACACGCCCTAGAAAAGCGTGGCTTCCTCGGGCGCTTCCAGCTCCGTCAGCAGCTCGGGGCCGTTGTTGCGGACGCTGCTGACCGAGGTCGAGACCGGGTAGGCCCGCATCAAGCCGCCCGGCGGCGGTTCCAGCAGGGCGCGCAGTTCGGCCTCCTCGGTGCGCGCCGGGTCGAGCCAGGCGTCCCAGCGGTCCGGGGTCAGCATGAGGGGCATCCGGGGGTGGATGTCGGAGAGCGAGCGGGGCCCCTCGGCGGGCGGCGCCGCCAGCGGGGCGGTCTCGGCCTCGGCGGTGATCACCGAGCAGGTGGCCCACCAGGCGAGCGGGTGGTCGTCGGGCAGCGTCCGGTCGCGCCAGAACTCGTATATGCCGGCCATCGCGAAGACCGAGCCGTCGGCGGGGAGCACGAAGTAGGGCTGTTTGCGGGCCCGCTTCTTCTTGCCCTCGACCTCCAGCTCCCGTTCGTCGTGGGCGGTGACCCACTCGTAGTAGCCGTCGGCGGGGACGATGCAGCGCTGCCGCGCGAAGGGGCGCCGGAAGGAGGGCTTCTCGTGCAGGGTCTCGGACCGGGCGTTGATCATCCGGGCGGCGCCCTCGGGGCTCTTCGCCCAGGAAGGGACCAGTCCCCACTTCAGGACGCGCAGCTGGCGAACCGGACGCCGCTCGGGCGCGTCTTTCAGCGGACGGTCGAGGACGACGAGGACCTCTTTCGTCGGCGCGACGTTCCAGTCGGGCGCCAGGGCCTCCGCGGGCTCCCACCGCTCGACGCCGAAGACACCCGCCAGCTCCTCTGGCTCACGACTCGCTGCAAACCGTCCGCACATGGCTGCCAGACTGCCATGACACCCGATCGCCACCGCAAGGGAGCCGGCACCGCCGTGGAAGACACGCACAGCACCATATCGGCGGCCGGCCTGTGGGACCGGCTCACCGGCCTGCAGCCCGCGCCCGCGACCTGGCTGGTGATCACCGCGGCCGTCGTGGCGCTGGCCGTGGTGGCGCCGCGCCCGCTCTGGCTGGTCTCGCGCAACGCCGTGACCATCGCGCACGAGGGCGGCCACGGGCTGGTGGCGGTGCTGACCGGGCGCAGGCTGGACGGGATCCGGCTGCACTCGGACACCAGCGGGCTCACCGTGAGCCGGGGCAGGCCGAGCGGGATCGGCATGATCCTCACGGCCGCCGCAGGGTACACCGCGCCGTCCCTGCTGGGGCTGGGCGGCGCCTGGCTGCTGGCGGCGCACCGGATCACGCTGCTGCTGTGGGTGGCCACCGCGCTGCTGCTGGCCATGCTGGCGATGATCCGCAACGCGTACGGGGTGCTGACGGTCTTCCTCAGCGGCGGTGCGTTCCTGCTGGTGTCCTGGCTGGCCCCGGCGGAGGTGCAGGCGGCGTTCGCGTACGGGGTGGTGTGGTTCCTGCTGCTGGGCGGGGTGCGTCCGGTCTTCGAGCTCCAGCGCAAGCGGCGCGGGGGCGGAGCGCCGGACTCGGACGCGGACCAGCTCGGGCGGCTCACCCACGTGTACCCGGTGATGTGGCTGCTGCTCTTCCACGCCGTCTCGCTGTGCTCGCTGATCGGCGGCGGGCGCTGGCTGCTGGGCCTGTGAGCCCGGCGCGCGCCGGGGCCGCCGGGCGCGCGCGCCGCCCCGCACCGGCGCCCGTCCGGTGCCCACCCGCTGAGACCCGCCCGCTGATCAAGATCCGGGTCGCGCCCGACCAACTAAAGTGAGGGCCATGACCGACACCCCCGCGCCGTCCGCCCTCTGGCCCGCCCCCCTCGCCGAGGGGCCCGTCCTGGCCACCGTCACCGTTCCCGGGTCCAAATCGGTCACGAACCGGGCCCTGGTGCTGGCCGCCCTGTCCTCCGAGCCCGGCTGGGTGCGCCGGCCGCTGCGCTCGCGGGATTCCCAGCTGATGGCGGACTCCTTGCGGGCCATGGGCGTGGGCATCGAGGAGACGGTCTCCTCCAGCTCCGCCGGTGAGGGCGAGACCGGCGAGGCCTGGCGGGTCATCCCGGCCGGCCTGCACGGCCCGGCGACCGTGGACGTCGGCAACGCGGGCACGGTCATGCGCTTCCTGCCGCCCGTCGCCGCCCTGGCCGCGGGCGACATCCGCTTCGACGGGGACCCGCGCTCCTACGAGCGCCCGCTCGGCGAGGTCATCACCGCGCTGCGCACCCTGGGTGCCCGGATCGACGACGACAACCGGGGCGCGCTGCCCCTCACGGTCCACGGCACGGGCGCCCTGGAGGGCGGCACGGTCGAGATCGACGCCTCCAACTCCTCGCAGTTCGTCTCGGCCCTGCTGCTCTCCGCCCCGCGCTTCAACCAGGGCGTCGAGGTCCGGCACGTGGGCGGCAACCTGCCCTCGATGCCGCACATCCGGATGACGGTGGAGATGCTGCGCGCGGCCGGCGCCCAGGTGGACACCCCCGAGTCGGGCGGCGAGAAGAACGTGTGGCGGGTGACGCCCGGCGCGCTGCTGGGCCGCGACATGGTCGTCGAGCCGGACCTGTCCAACGCGCAGCCCTTCATGGCGGCCGCGCTGATCACCGGTGGCACGGTGACGATCCCCGACTGGCCCCGGCGCACCACCCAGCCGGGCGACGCGCTGCGCGCGATCTTCACCGAGATGGGCGGCTCGTGCGAGCTGACCGACGCGGGCCTGGTGTTCACCGGCACCGGCAAGATCCACGGCATCGACGTGGACCTCGGCGACGTCGGCGAGCTGACCCCGGGTGTCGCCGCGGTGGCCGCGCTGGCGGACTCCGAGTCCGTGCTGCGCGGGGTGCAGCACCTGCGGATGCACGAGACGGACCGGCTGGCGGCCCTCACCGCGGAGATCAACGCGCTGGGCGGCGACGTCACCGAGACCGCCGACGGCCTGCACATCCGCCCGCGCCCGCTGCGCGGCGGGACCTTCCACACCTACGACGACCACCGGATGGCCACCGCCGGCGCGGTGATCGGCCTGGCGGTGCCCGGCGTGCTGATCGAGAACGTCGCCACCACGGCCAAGACGCTGCCGGACTTCCCGAAGATGTGGGCAGAGATGCTGTCGGGAGCGGGAGCGTAGGGACCGTCATGCGCAGGTACGGCAAGAACACCGACGAGGACGACATCCGCCAGCGGCCCAACCCCAAGGGCAACCGGCCGCGGACCAACATCCGCCCCAAGCACGAGGACGCCGCCGAGGGTTTCGTCCTGACCGTGGACCGGGGCCGGCTGACCTGCCTGGTCGACGGCCGCACGATCCACGCCATGAAGTCCCGCGAGCTGGGCCGCAAGGCGGCGGTGGTCGGCGACCGGGTCTGGATCGTCGGCGACCTGACGGGCAAGAAGGACACGCTGGCCCGGATCGTGCGGATCGAGGAACGCAAGTCGGTGCTGCGCCGCACCGCCGACGACGACGATCCCTACGAGCGCGTGGTGGTGGCCAATGCCGACCAGCTGGCCATCGTGACCGCGCTGGCGGATCCGGAGCCGCGGCCCCGGATGATCGACCGCTGCCTGGTGGCGGCGTACGACGCGGGGCTCGAACCGCTGCTGGTCCTCACCAAGTCCGACCTGACCTCCGCGGACAAGATCCTGGAGATCTACTCGACCTTCGGCCTGAACTACGTCGTCACCAACCGCGAGGAGCTGGCGACGGGGGACGCGGCCGAGCGGGTCCGCGAGCGGCTGAACGGGCGGATCACCGCCTTCGTCGGCCATTCGGGCGTCGGCAAGACCACGCTGGTGAACTCGCTGGTCGCCGAGGGCCGCCAACGCGCCACCGGTGTCGTGAACGCGGTGACCGGCCGCGGCCGGCACACCACCACCTCGGCGCTCGCGCTGCCGCTGCCGGGCGGCGACGGCTGGGTCATCGACACCCCGGGCGTGCGCTCCTTCGGCCTGCACCACGTGGATCCGTCCCGGGTGATCCTGGCCTTCCCGGAGCTGGTGCCGGGCACCGAGGGCTGCCCGCGCGCCTGCAGTCACGACGAGGCGGACTGCGCGCTGGACCAGTGGGTGGAGGACGGCCACGCGGATCCGGCGCGGCTGTATTCGCTGCGGCGGCTGCTGGAGACCCGGGAGCGCCGCGAGGGCGACTGACCGGGCGGCGGGGGCGGCCGGCCTGCCGTCCGCGGACGGTGGTTGATCGTCCGCGGGGTTTGCCGGACGCCGTGTCTGGTAAATGCATGATCGCACCAAGTGGCGACGGCGCGAGCCGGGCCGCACCAGCGCGGGGAGGCATTCGACATGGCGTGGCTGCTCGTCGTGGTCGCGGGAATCCTGGAGACCGGTTTCGCGGTCTGCCTCAAGCTGTCCCACGGATTCACCCGGCTGTGGCCGACCATCGCCTTCGCGTGCTTCGCGCTCGGCAGCTTCGGCCTGCTCACCCTGGCGTTGAAGAAGCTCGACGTCGGCCCGGCCTACGCGGTCTGGACGGGCATCGGCGCGGCGGGCACCGCCATCTACGGCATGGTCTTCCTCGGCGACCTGGTGTCCACCCTCAAGCTGGTCTCGATCTCGCTGGTCATCCTCGGCGTCATCGGTCTCCAGCTGTCCGGCTCCACGCACTGAACCCGGCGCCCAGCCCCAGCAGGTCCGCCATCGGGGCGTCCCCGGCGGGCGCGATCACGTAGGACAGGGCCAAGCGCACGACCAGCTCGCAGCGGTAAGCGCTCCACTCCCCCGGCGCCAGCGCGGCGGCCGCACGGTCCCGCACGGCCCGGGCGAGTTCCTCCGGCCGCGGGCCGGGCACGAGCAGCGGGAGCCGGGCGTCCCAGCACCCCGTGAGCAGGGCCCGTAACAGCGGGCGCGCGCCGGCGGAGCGCACGGTCCAGTCCGCCAGCTCCGCCATCCGCTCCCGGTCGCCCGCCCCGGCGCCGAGCACCCGGTCGACCCCGGCGAGGTAGCGGTCGGTCTCGCGGCGGACCAGCGCGCGGCCCAGACCGTCCTTGCCGCCGAACTCGTTGTAGAGGGTCTGCCGGGACACCCCGGCCGCGGCGGCCACCTCGACCATCCGCACGACGGGCCACGGGCGCGCCGCGAGCGCCGCTCCCGCCGCCTCCAGCAAGGACTCCCGCGCTGCCGGCATCTTCGCCTCCGCTCGTCTGTCCGTCAGCGTTGACGCGTGCGGAAGAGCTGTCAAGGGCCGCCGTCGGCCGCCCGCCGGGCCGGTCGCGGGGCGGCCGTGGACACCGTTGGTCCGGCCGATCCGATCTCGGTACTGTTCGGCCATGTCCGAGTATGACGATGATCTGCGCCTCGCCCACGAGCTGGCCGACGCCGCCGACGCGGCCACGATGGCCCGCTTCCAGGCACTCGACCTCAAGGTCGAGACCAAGCCCGACATGACGCCGGTGAGCGAGGCCGACCGGGCCGCGGAGGAGCTGATCCGTGCCGGCATCGCGGCCGCGCGGCCGCACGACGCGGTCCTCGGCGAGGAGTACGGGGTCGAGGGGACGGGCCCGCGGCGCTGGGTCGTCGACCCGATCGACGGCACGAAGAACTACGTGCGCGGGGTCCCGGTGTGGGCCACGCTGATCTCCCTGATGGTGGAGGGCGCGGACGGCGCATGGCGGCCGGTGGTCGGCGTGGTGTCCGCGCCCGCGCTGGGCCGCCGCTGGTGGGCCGCCGAGGGCGGCGGGGCGTACACGGGCAGCGGCCCGGCGGACGGCACCCGGATCGGGGTCTCCCGGGTGGGCTCCCTGGCGGACGCGTCCTTCTCCTACGCCTCGCTGGGCGGCTGGGAGGAGCGCGGACTGCTGCCCGGGTTCCTGGACCTGACCCGCGCGGTGTGGCGGACCCGGGCGTACGGCGACTTCTGGCCGTACATGCTCGTGGCCGAGGGCGCCGTGGACATCTGTGCGGAGCCGGAGCTGTCCCTGTGGGACATGGCGGCGAACGCGATCGTGGTCCAGGAGGCGGGGGGCCGGTTCACCGGCCTGGACGGCGTGGACGGCGTACACGGCGGGAACGCGGCGGCGTCCAACGGCATCCTGCACGATGAGCTGCTCGGGTACTTGCGCCCGCGCGACTGAGTGCGCCCCCTTGATGACACTCCGTGTCCGTGGGAATCTGGGGCTCCTCCGCTTGTGGGTTTGTGAACCGGGCGGGGGGTCTCACCCCTAGGAGGTGGCTGTCTTCATGATGCTTGTCCGTGACGCCATGAGCACCCTGATCCTCACCCTCGGTCCCACCCACACCCTCCGGCAGGCCGCGTGCCTGATGTCCGGGCGGCACGTCGGCGCGGCCGTCGTGCTCGATCCGGAACACAGCGGCATCGGCATCCTCACCGAACGTGACATCCTCAACTCGATCGGCGCGGGGCACGACCCCGACCGCGAGATCCTCAGCGCGCACGCCACCACCGACGTGGTGTTCTGCTCGCCCGACGCCACCTTGAACGAAGCCGCCGAGGCGATGGTCCGCGGCGGCTTCCGGCATCTGATCGTGCTGGAGGACGGCGGCCCGGTGGGCATCGTGTCCGTGCGCGACATCATCCGGTGCTGGCTGCCGCAGCGGCGCACGGTCCTGCCCGCCCCGTCCCCCCTGCGCTGAGCCCCCCGGCCGCCGGGGGAAAGCCGACGGGCCGCAACCCCGGTGGGGGTTGCGGCCCGTCGCCTCACGACAAGCGGCCGGGTCAGCCGCGAAGGGCCTGGACCGCGGCGTCGAGCCGCTTGCCGAAGTCGCCGTCCGCCTGGCGGAAGTTGTTGATCGCACGCTCGACGATGTCGTCGCGGGAGACCTTGGCGATGAAGCCGGAGAGGTTCTCGATCAGACGGGCCTTCTCGTCCTCCGAGTACAGCCGGTAGAGGTTGCCCGCCTGGACGAAGTCGTTGTCCTCGCGGTGCACGGCGGCCGGGTGGTTGCCGGTGCCGCCGGTGAGGGAGACCGGCTGCCACAGCGGGCGGTCCGTCTGGTGCGGGCCGCCGAAGCTGTTCGGCTCGTAGTTCTTGGCACCCGCGTGGCGGCCGTCGTACAGGTAGCCGTCACGGGAGTGGGTGCGCGCCTCGGTGGCGTGCGGGCGGTTCACCGGCAGGTGGTCGGCGTTGATGCCGACGCGGTAGCGGTGGGCGTCGCCGTAGCCGAAGAGACGGCCCTGGAGCATCTTGTCCGGGGACGGACCGATGCCGGGGACGAAGTGCGCCGGGGAGAAGATGGACTGCTCGACCTCGGCGAAGACGTTCTCCGGGTTGCGGTTGAGCTCCAGCTTGCCGATCTCGATCGGCGGGTAGTCCGCGTGCGGCCACACCTTGGTGAGGTCGAACGGGTTGAAGCGGTAGGTCGCCGCCTCGGCCTCGGGCATGATCTGCACCTGGACGGTCCAGCTCGGGAAGTCGCCGCGCTCGATGGCCTCGCGCAGGTCGCGCTGGTGCGAGTCGGGGTCCTCGCCGGCGAGCTTGTTCGCCTCGGCCTGGGTGAGGTTCTTGATGCCCTGGTCGGTCTTGAAGTGGTACTTGACCCAGAAGACCTCGCCGGCCTCGTTGTTCCACTGGAACGTGTGCGAGCCGAAGCCGTTCATGTGGCGGTAGGACGCCGGGATGCCGCGGTCACCGAAGAGCCAGGTCACCTGGTGGGTCGACTCGGGCGACAGGCCCCAGAAGTCCCAGACGTTGTCGGCCTCCTGCGAGCCCGTGTACGGGTCGCGCTTCTGGGTGTGGATGAAGTCCGGGAACTTGATGGCGTCCTTGATGAAGAACACCGGGGTGTTGTTGCCGACGAGGTCGTAGTTGCCCTCTTCGGTGTAGAACTTCAGCGCCCAGCCACGGGGGTCGCGCACCGCGTCCGCGCTGCCGAGGTTGCCCGCGACGGTGGAGAAGCGCAGGAACGTCTCGGTCTGCTTGCCGACCTCGGACAGGAACTTCGCCCGGGTCCACTGGGAGACGTCGCGGGTGAGCGTGAAGGTGCCGTAGGCACCGGCGCCGCGGGCGTGCACCACGCGCTCCGGGATCCGCTCGCGGTTGAAGTGCGCGAGCTTCTCGAGCAGGAGCTGGTCCTGGACGAGGACGGGGCCGCCGACGCCCGCGGTCTCACTGTTCTGGTTGTCGGCGACCGGAGCCCCGGCCTCCGTGGTGAGCGGTCCCTGCGTCACGTGCGCCTCCTGCGTCATTCCTGCAAGTCCTGTCCTTGGCGTTTGCCGTAACCGATCCTACGATGGACTTTGTCTAAGTCAAGTAAGAATCCAAGTCCACACTGATTCGGGATCTACACCGAGTCACCGCGCTGTTAGGCTGGCTTCTATGAGTGACCTGCTGGAGAGACTTCGTGGACGCGGCTGGCGCATGACGGCCCAGCGGCGCGTCGTGGCCGAGGTGCTCGATGGTGACCACGTTCACCTGACGGCCGACGAGGTGCATTCGCGCGCCGTGGCCAAGCTCCCGGAGATCTCCCGGGCGACGGTCTACAACACGCTCGGCGAACTCGTCACCCTGGGTGAAGTCCTGGAGGTCTCGACGGACCACCGGCGCGCCAAGCGGTACGACCCCAACGCCCACCGGCCCCACCAGCACCTGGTCTGCGCCCAGTGCGGTGCGATCCGCGACGTCTTCCCGGCGGGCAACCCGCTGGCCGACCTGCCCGACAGCGAGCGCTTCGGCTTCGCCGTCTCGGACGTCGAAGTGACCTACCGCGGGATCTGCCCGAACTGCGCGGGCGCGTAGCGCGCCGGCGACGGCCGTGCCGTCACCATTGCGACGAGGAGGGCCGGGGTCGCGACCCCGGCCCTCCGCCGTACGTTCTGCGCGCACTGCCGTTCTTTGCGCACTGCGCAGCCGGAAACGACCGAAGGCCCGGATCCAGGGGATCCGGGCCTTCGGTGATGCAGTAGCGGGGACAGGATTTGAACCTGCGACCTCTGGGTTATGAGCCCAGCGAGCTACCGAGCTGCTCCACCCCGCGTCGGTAAACCTGACTCTACGCGAAGGTCGGCTGCGGGAGCAAATCGATGGTCCGGGCCCCGCGCGGGAGGTCAGGCCGAGAGCTCCTCGGCCAGCGCCTCCCGCAGGCGCGCCGCCCGCTCCGAGACCTCCGCCGGTCCGAGCTCCATGGCCCGCGCGCACCACTTCTGGCCCTCGGCCAGGTCGCCGTGGCGCGCGGCGAACAGCCCGAGCCGCAGCGCCGCCCGCCCGTGGCCCGCCACCGCGGCCCGGGTCCACCACAGGGCGGCCTCCGGCTCGCTGCCCTCGCGGGCCAGCAGCACCCCGAGGTTGAAGGCCCCGTTGCGGGAACCGGCCTCCGCCGCCTCCCGGTACCAGCGCGCCGCGGCCGCCGTGTCACCGCGCCCGGCGGCCAGCATGCCCACGCGGACCTGCGCCCGGCGGTGGCCCTCCTCGGCCGCCCGCTCGTACCACTCCTCGCTCTCCGACTTCGGCGCGCCGGCGACCGGCTCGCCCAGCGCCACCGGCTCCGGCGGCGGAGCCAGCGACTCCAGCAGCGCGGCCAGCCGGAACGCGGCCTCCGCGCTGCCGCCGCCCGCGGCGCAGCGCAGGTGCCGCTCGGCCGCGCGCTCCTCGCCGTCGCGCACCAGTGCGATGCCGACCTGGAGGGCCGCGTCGGTGTGACCGGCCGAGGCCGCCCGCTCGTACCACTTGAGCGCCGTGCGGTCGTCGTCGCGGCTGGCGAAGAGGATGCCCAGGTTGAAGGCCGCGTCCACGCTGCCCGCCTCCGCGGCCTTGGAGAACCACGGCTCGGCGCCGGCCGCGTCCCCGCCCTGGAGCAGCAGGATCGCGAGCGCGTTGGCCGCCTCGCGGTGCCCGGCATAGGCCGCGCGGCGGTACCACTGCTCGGCCTGCGCGGTGCGGTCCTGTGCGGCGCACAGCAGGGCGAGGTTGTACGCCCCGTTCTGGTCGCCCGCGTCCATGGCGGCCCGGTACCAGCGCTCCGCGGTCTGGGTCTCGCCGCGGGCGGCGTGCAGCGCGCCCAGCGCGTTGGCGGCGTTGCCGTCGCCGTCCTGGGCGGCCCGCAGCCACCAGGTGACCGCGCTGTCCTCGTCCCCGGCGTCGCGCAGCAGGAAGCCGAGGGCGCAGGCGGCCCGCGCCTCGCCCTGCTTGGCCGAGCTGAGGTACCAGCGGCCGGCCTCCTTCAACTCCCCGCGCGCCTCCAGCAGGGCGCCCAGGTGCAGCGCGGCGCGCCGGTGCCCGCGCGCGGCGGCCTGCCGGTACCACTGCTCGGCCTCCTGCGGCCGGCGGCGCCTCAGGTGCCGGGCGAGCCGGTAGGCGGCCTCGCGGTGGCCCTGTTCGGCGGCAGCGCGCAGCCACCGCTCGGCTCCGCCGTCGCCGCGGTGCTCCAGCAGGTCGGCGAGGCCGTAGGCGCCCAGGGCGTGGCCGGATTCCGCCGCCTGGCGCAGCCAGTACTCCGCGGCCGGCTCGTCGCCGCGCTCGCGGTAGTGCCGGCCCAGCGCGTGGGCGGCGGGTGCGGATCCGGCCACGGCGGCGACCCGCCACCAGCCGGCCGCGTCGTCCGGGTACCCGCGCTGGTGCAGCAGGACGCCGAGGTTGTTGGCGGCCGCGCGGTCGCCCGCCGCGGTGGCGCCGCGCAGGTACGGCTCGGCCCCGGCGAGGTCGCCGCGGCGCAGCAGCAGGGCCCCGAGCACGCTCATGGCGCCCGGGTCGCCCTTGTCGGCGGCGCTGCGGTGCCGTGCTTCCAGCTCGGCATCGCTCGCGGCGTCGGCCTCGGCTCCGTCGAAGACCTCGTCGGTGCGGTACGCGGGGCGTCGGTCCGCACCGGTCCGTGCGGGTTCCGCGCTCACGACAGCGGCCGGTTCACCGGCTCCTGTGCCCGTTTCGGCCTCCCCCCTCACAAACCGCCCTGTCTCCAGCAGAGTTGACCTGTCCCCCATATATCCCATCGTCGCATCACCTGCTACCCGCGTACACCTGGTATGTCGCAGCCAGTGAGGTCACTAGGAGGTCACTACAGCGCTTTGTCGACTTGCCCCCATTACGGCAAGTCAAACACGCCCGGGCCCCAACTCACCCACCTCAGCTACCTCGTGGCGTGTCCCGCGTATGCCGGGGGCACGGGTCGTCGCGACGTGGTCCCGGATCGGGCACGACGAAGGCCCGGATCCCATGGATCCGGGCCTTCGTCTTCAGTAGCGGGGACAGGATTTGAACCTGCGACCTCTGGGTTATGAGCCCAGCGAGCTACCGAGCTGCTCCACCCCGCGTCGGTGAAACCACAGTACCACGACGCGGAACGGAACCCCTCATCCTTGATCGCCGGGCGGCTAGCCGCCCGGATTCGCCGGGGTCGTCAGCTTGTTCTCGGCCTCGACCGCGCGCTTGAGCGCCGCCGACAGGTCGGCCTGCGCCTTGCCGTACGCCGCCCAGTCGCCGGCCTTCATCGCCTTGTCGGCGTCGTCGAAGGCCTTCGAGGCGTCCGCGAGGGCCGCCTTGACCGTCGGGTCCTGGCCGGTGGGCGGCTTGGTGGTGCCGTCGCCCGGCGGCGGCTGGTTCGGCGTCGCCGGCGGGGTCGCCGTCTCCGCGCCGAAGACCACGCCGAGCGCCTTGTCCAGGGTGTCCTCGAAAGCCGTCTGGCCGCCGTAGGTCACCAGGACCTTGCGCAGCAGCGGGTACTTCAGCCCGGCACTGCGCACGTACACCGGCTCGACGTAGAGCATGCCGCCGTCGAGCGGCACCGCGAGCAGGTTCCCGTACTCGACCTCCGAGTCGCCGCCGCGCAGCAGCCGGATGGACTCGGCGATCTTGGGTTCGGAGTTGAACTTGCTCTGCACCTGCTTGGGGCCGTCGACGGGCTTGCTCGTCGGCATCTTCAGGATTCTGATCTTGCCGTAGTCCGCGGTGCCCGGGTCGGCGTTGACCGCCATGAAGGCGCTCAGGTTGTCCCGCTCGTTCGGCGTGAACGTCGTCGTGAGCGAGAAGACCTGGTCCTTCTCCGGCTGGTCCGGCATCTTCATCGACAGGTAGTACGGCGGGACCGCCGTGCCCTTGGTCGTCGGGTCGTCCGGAACGGCCCAGGCCTCGCTGCCGCTGAGGAAGGTCTGCGGGTCCGTGACGTGGTAGCGGGTGAGCAGCTCCCGCTGGACCTTGAAGAGGTCCTGCGGGTAGCGCAGGTGCGCCATCAGGTCCTTGGAGATCTCGCTCTTGGCCTTGACCGTCCCCGGGAACGCCTTCATCCAGGTCTTGAGGACGGGGTCCTCGGTGTCCCACTGGAACAGGCTGACCTTGCCGTCGTAGGCGTCGACGGTGGCCTTCACCGAGTTCCGGATGTAGTTGACCTGGTTCTCCTGTGCCACGACCGCGCGCTGACTGTTCGTCAGGGAGTCGGCGGTGGTGTCGCCCAGCGTGGTGCGCGAGGCGTAGGGGTAGCCGTTGGTCGTCGTGTAGGCGTCGACGATCCAGACGACCCGGCCGTTCACGACCGCCGGGTAGGGCGCGCCGTCGATGGTCAGCCAGGGCGCGACGGCCTCGACGCGCTCCTTGGGCGTGCGGTTGTACAGGATCCGCGAGCCCTTGCCGATGGCGCCGGAGTACATGATCTGCGGCTCGCTGAAGGCGAGTGCGTACGCCGCCCGGTTGACCGGGTTGTCGAGGTTGACGCCGGAGTCGCCCTGGTAGCTGGTCTCCTTCTCGCCCTTGTCGTCGGAGTAGTCCAGCTCCTTCTGCGGCCCGCCGACGATCGAGTACTGCTTCGTCTGCTCGCCGTAGTAGATGCGCTGCTCGAAGTCCGTGCCGAACATCCCCTTGGAGGGCAGGTCGGACTGGGTGAAGTCGGGAGCGCCCTGGTCACCGGCGGCCGTGCCCTTGGCCGCGACCACGCCGTAGCCGTGGGTGTACTTGAAGTGGTCGTTGATCCAGTTGTTCTTCGGGATGCCGCCGATGTTCAGCTCGCGCAGGCCGATGACCGTGTCCTGGCCCTTGTACCGGTCCACGGCGAGCGTGGACGGGAAGGCGTAGTAGCCCTTGACCTGCTGGAGCTGCTGGAAGGCCGGGGAGACGATGTTCGGGTCCAGCAGGCGGATGCTCGCCGTGGTGTCGGCCGCCTGGCGCAGCTTCGCCTTGTCGGTGCCGGCCGCGGGCACGCCCGGGTAGTCCTTGACGTCGGACCCGGCGATCCCGTACGCGTCGCGCGTCGCCTTGATGTTCTTCTCGACGTAGGGCGACTCCTTCGCCTGCTCGTTCGGCTGGACCTGGAACTTCTGCACGATCGCCGGGTAGAGCCCGCCGATCAGAATGGCGGAGAGCACCATCAGACCGAAGCCGATCACCGGGAGCTGCCAGGTGCGGCGCCACAGCGTCGCGAAGAACAGCGCGGCGCAGATCGCGGCGATGCAGAAGAGGATGGTCTTGGCCGGCAGGTAGGCGTTGGCGTCGACGTAGCGCAGGCCGGTCCAGTTGTCCGCGGCCTTGAAGTCGCTGGACTTCACCGCGAGGCCGTACCGGTCGAGCCAGTACGCCACCGCCTTGAGCGAGACGAAGATGCCGAGCAGCACCGACAGGTGGCCGGTGGCCGCGGCGGTGGCGCGGGCGCCCGGGCTGGTGACGCGCAGGCCGCCGTACAGGTAGTGCACGAGGGCCGCCGCGATCAGCGACAGCACGGCGGCGGCGAAGCCGAAGCCGAGCAGGAAGCGGTACCAGGGCAGGTCGAAGGTGTAGAACGACACGTCCATGTGGAACTGGGGGTCCTTCTGCCCGAAGGGCACCCCGTTCACGTACATCAGCCAGGTCTTCCACTGGCCCGCCGCCGAGGCGCCCGCGATCAGCCCCACGAGCACCGCGATGCCCAGGAGCAGCCACTTCTTGAACGGCGCGACGCTCATCCGGTAGCGGTCGAGGCTCTGCTGCTCCATCGACATCGCGCTGAGCGGCGGCCGCAGCCGGTGCGCCAGCCAGATGTTGAACCCGACGGCGCCCGCCATGACCAGGCCGAAGACGGCGAAGAGGCCGATCTTGGTCCAGAGCGTGGTGGTGAAGACGGTCGAGTAGTGGACGGAACGGAACCAGAGCCAGTCCGTCCAGAAGCCCGCGAACATGATGAAGACCATGGCCAGGACGGCCAGGACGCCCAGGGTCATCAGGAGAGTGCGGGCCCGCCGGGAGGGGCGGCCGACTCTCATCCGTGGCCCCGAGGGGCCTCCGCCGCGGTCCGGCATCTGGAAAGCCAAGGTGCGCACCTCGAAAGTCGCTGTGTGTCGTGTGTAACGAAAAAGTTTTCAAAAGCAGGGGCCCCCGATGGTAGAGCCCACTCATGCAACTTACTGAGGCTTTAGTCAGTTCCCGGTATCGCACCCAAAGGAGGCAGGATGTTGTCCATGTCCAACCTTTTCCCCTCCCCCGGTACCCCGATGGCGGCCAGCCCGCTCACCCGCGCCGTGCTGGAGATCGACGAGTACGCCGCCGGCCTGGGCTGGGACCGGCCCGCCCGGCTCTTCGCCCTCGTCGACACCGCCCGCCTGCGCAAGCAGGAGCCCCGCCTCGCCCGCCAGCTCGGCCTCGACCAGGACGACGCCGGCAAGGTCCAGCTCACGCCGATCGAGCAGGACGAGCTGCCGAAGGGCATGGCCCTCGACAAGTTCCTGGGCACGGTCGCCTGGCCCGACTCGGTCGTCGGCTGCGCGCTGACGGTGGAGCGGCTGATGCTGCCGCCCTCCGCGGAGGCCGCCGTACCGTCCGACCTGACCGACAAGCAGCTGGCCAAGTGGGTCGCCGGGCACGCGGAGCGGCAGGAGGTGCGCCTGACGGTGGGCGTCCTGCGCGACGGTTCGCGCGAGTCGGCCGTACGGCTGCGCGAGAAGGACGCGGCGAGCGAGGTGCTGACCGGGGCCAGTCTGGTGCCGGGCCTGGCCGAGGCGCTGGCCGCGACCTTCTCCTGAGGGCTTCGCGGGGACGCGGCGGGGACGGGGTCAGGCGCCGCAGCGCGGCAGTCCGGCCTTGTCCCCCTTGCTGATCTTCTCCAGTGCCTGCACCGCGTCGCCGATGGTGGAGACCTTCACGAGGGTGAGGCCGTCCGGTACGTCCTTGGCCGCCGCGGCGCAGTTCTGGGCCGGGGTGAGGAAGTACCGGGCTCCGGCCTGGCGGGCGCCGATGGTCTTCATCTCGATGCCGCCGATCGGGCCGACCGTACCGGCGTCGTCGATGGTTCCCGTGCCCGCGACGAACGCGCCGCCGGTCAGGTCCTGGGGCGTCAGCTTGTCGACGATGCCGAGGGAGAACATCAGGCCCGCGCTCGGGCCGCCGACGTCGGCGAGGTTGATGTCGATGCGGAACGGGAAGGTGTGGTCGGTCCCGGCCCGGATGCCGACGAGGGCGTGACCATCGTCCGGCGCCTTCGCGGTGGTGACCTCGACCTTCCGGGAGCCGGCCGGCTCGCGGCCACCCTTCTTGGCTTCGGCGGCCTCGGTGGCCGCGATGACGGTGAACTCGACCTTCTCGCCGGCCGCGTGCTTGGTGACGAGTTTGGCGACGTCCCCCGGTTCCTTCACGGGGGTGCCGTCGACGGCGACGATCACGTCACCGGCGTGCAGTTTGCCCTCGGCGGGGCTGCCCTTGACCACGGTCGCGACGTTCACGCGGGCGCTGACGGGGATGCCGAGCTGCTTGAGGGCGGCCACCTTGGCGCTCTCCTGCGACTGGCTGAACTCCTCCGCGTTCTCCTGCGTGGATTCCTTGTCCGTCTTGCCGTGCGGGTAGAGGTTCTCGTGGGGCACCACGATGTTGTCGTGGGCCGCCCAGCCGTAGACCGCTTCCAGCAGGTTCATGTCGTAGTCCGCGCCGGTCACCCGGACCGTGGTCATGTTCAGGTGGCCACTGGTCGGGTAGGTCTTGCGGCCCGAGATGCTCAGGACCGGTTCGCCGCGCGAGTCACCGAGGGTGTTCACGGTCGGCCCGGGGCTCATCTCGGAATACGGCACCTTGATGAACACTCCGGCGCAGAGCAGCGCGAACAGCATGAGGGTGGACGCGAGCATCGTCGCAGTGCGGCGTGGCATGGATCGACAGTACGTGACGGCCCTGTGGGGCGGCCCGTGGGGCCGGTCCGTACGGGGCGGTGCGCGGCGGGCGCCCGGGGGCTCCCGGCGGGGAGGCGGGTCGGACGCCCGGCGGGGCACTCGCGGGACGCGTCAGACGGCGTCGGAACCGGAATGCGCCTTGGCCCTGTCGGCCTGGCCTGTGTCCATGACCTCGCGGAATCGTGCGTAGCCGGCGAGCTCGGATATGTCGCCGGATGTGCGGTCGCGGGCCGCCCAGCTTCCCCATATCGCCGCGCCGATGGCGGCGAAGAACGGAATCAGCAACCACGCCAAAGAACCCATGTGCGTGCTCCCTACCCCGAGATTGAGCTGTGTGTTGCTCCAACGCTCGTGCCCGGGGCGGAGTTACGCAAATCGAGGGCGTGTTGCGCGGCCGTTCGGGTGCGGACGGCCGCGGCTCAGCAGGCGCCGACCCACTCCTCGGTGCCGTCCGAGAAGGTCTGGTGCTTCCAGATCGGCACCTCGTGCTTGAGGTCGTCGATCAGCATCCGGCAGGCCTCGAAGGCCTCGCCGCGGTGCGGGCACGAGACGGCGACGACCACGGCGAGGTCGCCGACGCGGAGGTCCCCCACGCGGTGGACGGCGGCCAGGGCGCGCACCGGGTACTTGGCCACGACGCGCTCGGCGATGCGGCGCATCTCGGCCTCGGCCGTCGGGTGGCAGGAGTAGCCGAGGGCGTCGACGTCCGCTCCGCCGTCGTGGTCGCGCACGGTGCCGACGAAGAGCGCGGTGCCGCCGGTGGCGTCGTCGCCGACGGCGCGGAAGACCTCGTCGAGCGAGAGGGGGGTGTCGCGGATCGCGAGCAGCCGGATCGGGTCCGGGGCGGCCTGCTCGCCGGGGTGGTCGAAGTGCGGAGCCATGCCCCCATCGTGCACCACCCGCCCCCGCCCCCGGAACTCCCCTTTCCACCGGCACCGGACCCCTCCCGTATGGAGCCTCCTACAGCCGGGGCGGCGTGCCGGGGGCATCCGCGTGCACATCCCACCCTCGGCCGAGGGGCATCCGCAGCCACATCCAGCCCCGCCGGCGTTTGAGGCGCCGCCGGAGGCAGACCCAGCCGGCGGGCGCCCGCACCCGGGCAGCGAGGGGCGCCGCGGGCCGCCACGCCCCGGCGGCCCCTTACCGGCTACAGCCCGCGGCGGCGACGCGCGGCGCGGACCACGGCCGCCGCACCCAGCAGCGCGACCGTCGCCCCGGCAGCCCCCGCAGCGGTGGCGTCCTTGCGCCCCAGCCGCCGCCCGACGACCGTGTGCCGCCCCGCCACCTCCTGCAGCAGCTCGGCCAGCACCTCCTCGTTCGTCCAGCGGGGCCGCCACCCCGCCGCGTGCAGCCGGCTGACGCTGACCACCCACGGGTGCATCGTGTACGCCAGGTCCCCGGCCGGGGACGGCGTGAGCCCGATGCGGTGCAGCCGCGCGGCGGCTCCGAGCGCGACGGCGGACGGCAGCTCCATGCGGCGGATCCCGCTCAGCTCCTCGACCTCCTCCTGCTCCAGCCAGCCCTCGCAGCCGACGGCCAGCTCGCCGTCCACCTTCTCCAGCGCCGCGTACTCCAGCGCGCTGACCAGGTCCTCCACGTGGCAGAACTGCCAGGTCGGCCGGGAGCCGGCGACCACGAGCAGCCGCGGCGACTCGAAGTAGCGGGTCAGGGCCGTGTCCGTACCACCGACCAGCACGGCGGGCCGCACCACCGTGACGTTGAGCCCGGGGTGCGCCCGCGGCGCCCGGCGGCCGAGGCGTTCGATCTCCAGCAGGTCGCCGACGCCGGTGGCCTCGGCGGTGGCCCGCAGTTCGGAGTCCTCGGTCAGCGGGATGTCGTTGTCCGGGAGGGCGCCGTAGACCATGGCGGAGGTGCACAGCACGACCCGGTGCACCCCGGCCGCCGCGGCGGCGGTGAGGACGGTCTGGGTCCCGCGCACGTTGTACGCCGTACGGGCCGCCGGGTCCGTCTCCAGGTCCAGGTCGAGCGCGAGGTGGACGACGACGTCCGCGCCGCGCAGCTTCTCGGCGATCGCGGGGTCCCGTACGTCCAGGACGTGCCACTGCGCCTCGGCGCACTCTCCGCGCCGCTCGTCGATCGCGACGACCTGCTTGACCTCGTCCGAGGCGGCGAGCCGGGCGACCAGGGCGGCGCCGACCCCCGCCGCGGCGCCGGTCACGGCGACGACGGGGCCCCGTACCGACGGGTTTCGCGGCTGGCGAACGCCGTCGGGGCTGTCGCCGTGGTCAGGGCGGTTTTCGTCGCCGTGCGGCTCTCGAACCTGCGGATCTGGGGAACTCACCGGGCGTCTCCAGCGGTTGTCTTCAGTAGGTGCGCGTCCTGACGCGTCCCTACCAGGTGATGTCCATCCTGCCGCAGCCCAGGAGTAGGCGGAGCACCGAGCCCGGATGCGGCTGTGGTGTCTACGCTGGTGGTGTTGTCGGACCATTGCCCGTCGGCTCCCGCCGGCGGCCCTACGAGCCGAGGAAACCCGTGAGCGACACCCCATTCGGATTCGGCCTTCCGCCGGAGGAGCCGGAGGACGGCGACGAGGGCCGGAAGAAGGGCCAACCGGGCGGTCAGGGCGGCCCGGCGAATCCGTTCGGGTTCCCCGGGGCCGGACTGCCCGGAGGTCTGCCGGGCGCCGGTGGCCCCGGCGGCGCGGACAATCCCTTCGCCGCGATGTTCGGTGCGATGAACCCGAACGACCTCGGCGCCGCCTTCCAGCAGCTCGGGCAGATGCTCAGCTACGAGGGCGGTCCCGTGAACTGGGACATGGCCAAGGACATCGCCCGCCAGACCGTCGCGCAGGGCACCGCCGACGGCGTGAAGGACGCGAGCGTCGGACCGGCCGAGAAGTCGGCCGTCGAGGAGGCCGTGCGGCTGGCGGACCACTGGCTGGACTCCGTCACGTCGCTGCCGTCGGGCGCCGGTACGGCCGTGGCCTGGAGCCGCGCCGAGTGGGTCGAGGCGACCCTGCCGGTGTGGAAGGAACTGGTCGACCCGGTCGCCGAGCGCGTCGGCGCGGCGATGGGCGACGTCCTGCCCGAGGAGATGCAGGCGATGGCGGGCCCACTGCTCGGCATGATGCGCTCCATGGGCGGCGCCATGTTCGGCCAGCAGATCGGTCAGGCCGTGGGCACCCTCGCGGGCGAGGTCGTCGGTTCCACCGACATCGGGCTGCCGCTGGGCCCGGCGGGCAAGGCCGCGCTGCTGCCGCTGAACATGGAGGCCTTCGGCAAGGACCTGGGCGTCCCCTCGGACGAGGTGCGCCTCTATCTGGCCCTGCGCGAGGCCGCCCACCAGCGGCTCTTCGCCCACGTGCCGTGGCTGCGCTCGCACCTCTTCGGCGCGGTCGAGGGGTACGCGCGCGGGATCAAGGTCGACACCTCGAAGCTGGAGGACGTGGTCGGCCAGCTCGACCCGTCGAACCCGGAGCAGCTCCAGGAAGCGCTCCAGGGCGGTATGTTCCAGCCGCAGGACACCCCGGAGCAGAAGGCTGCGCTGGCCCGGCTGGAGACGGCGCTCGCGCTCGTCGAGGGCTGGGTGGACGCGGTGGTGCACGAGGCCGCGAAGCCCCGTCTGACCTCGGCGGACGCGCTGCGCGAGACCCTGCGCCGGCGTCGCGCCTCGGGGGGTCCGGCGGAGCAGACCTTCGCGACCCTGATCGGGCTGGAGCTGCGTCCGCGGCGCCTGCGGGACGCCTCGCGGCTGTGGGCCTCGCTCACCGACGCGCGCGGCGTGGACGGGCGCGACGGGCTGTGGGAGCACCCGGACATGCTGCCGACGGCCTCCGACCTGGACGACCCGGACGGCTTCGTGCACCACGAGCAGCCGGACTTCTCCGAGATCGACAAGATGCTCGGCGAGGCCGCCGCGGGCAAGCCCGGACAGGACGCCCCTGAGCGGGACGGCCGCGAGCAGGACGGCGACGACACCAAGTGAGCCTGTACGACGACGCGGTCCTCGTCCTCAAGGGTTACGGGGACCAGAGCACCCCGGACGACCAGAGCGCGCTGCGGGAGGTGTACCTGGAGCACCTGGCCGCCCACCCGGACGGGATGTGGAAGCCGTGCGAGGCGGGGCACCTCACCGGAAGCGCGCTGGTGATCGACCCGGAGCGCGGCCGCGTGCTGCTGACCCTGCACAAGAAGCTCGGCATGTGGCTGCAGATGGGCGGTCACTGCGAGGCCGGGGACGGGACGCTCGCCGAGGTGGCGCTGCGAGAGGCCCGCGAGGAGTCCGGCATCGAGACGGGGCTGTCGCTGCTGCCGGGCGGTCCCGTGCGGCTGGACCGGCACCCCATTCCGGCGCCCTGCAACTGGCACCTCGACGTGCAGTACGCGGCGCTGGCCCCGGCCGGGGCGCAGGCGGTGATCAGCGACGAGTCCCTGGACCTGCGCTGGTTCGCCTACGACGAGGTGGCCGCCGTCGCGGACGCCTCGGTGGTGCGGCTGCTGGAGGCGACCCGGGCGCGGCTCTGACGCCGAGGCGCGGAAGCCGCGGAGCGCGCGAGCGACGGGGCGGGCGGAAACCGGAGGGTTTCCGCCCGTCCCGGACCGTTCGTGTGCGGCGTCAGTTCCAGGCGTTGTTCTGGTTCTGCGCGTGGGCGCCCTGCTGTCCCACGCCGTACTGCGCGGCGAGGCCCTGCCCCAGCTGCGCGTTCTGCGGCGGGAGCAGCTCACTGGGCTGCACCAGCGCGAAGCCCTGGCCGAGGAAGCTCAGCTCCCAGCCCTCGCCGGTGTTGCCGCGGCGCCGCCACACGCCGGTGGAGTGGGTCTGGGCCTGCATCTGCACGCGCAGCGAGGTGGACCAGGCGACGACGGCGTCCGCGTCGACGTTGACGTACTTGTCGGGCGTGATCTGCAGCATGAGCGGCTGCCCCGAGGTCATCAGGGCGACCTTGCCGCGGCCGGTGATGTTGAGCTGGTACTTGCCCGAGCCGGAGATTCCGTACTGGCTGTCCACCGCGATGGCCTCGGTGTGCAGGGTGGAGTCGAGGGCGAGGACGTAACTGCTGTCCACGGTCAGGCCGTCCTGGTCGACGTCCACGACGTGCACGTCCTGGGCGAGGTTGGCGAAGTACACCGTCCCCTGCCCGGAGCAGCGCATGAGGTCGAGGCCCTCGCCGGTGCGGGCGCGCGCGGTGCGCTGGTTGGTGCTCCGGTACTCGCCGTCGAAGTCGATCAGTCCCTGGTAGGCGACCATCGAGCCCTTGCGGGCGAGGACGTCGTCCTGCCCGGTGAGGGAGACCCGCAGCATCTGCGGGTTCTGGACGACGTACCGCTCCTGGGACTGTGCTTCGGCGTGGCCGAAAAGTGCGCTCTGCATGATGTGTCCGCTCCCCCTCAGCCCCGGGCCCGGAGCCGGTCGGTGCTGTCCTCGCTCGGCTGTACGACGACGATGCCCTGGCCGGAGAAGGCCATCTGGAAGGCCTCCCCGCTGCCGCGGCCGATCATCGACGAGGCCTTGAAGCTGCGCTTGCCCTTGACCTTGAGGTTCGGCGACCAGGCGACGAGCGCGTCCGGGTCGACGTACGTCTCGTCCTCGCCGCGGCCGCAGTCGACCACGATCGGGGTGCCGCGCGAGGTCAGGGCGACCCAGCCGGTGCCGGAGATCTGTACGTTGAACAGGCCCTGGCCGGCGAACTTGGCCAGTCCCTTGACCCGCTCGACGCCCCAGGTGAGGTGGGCGTCGAAGGCGAGCAGGTTGGTGCCGTTGACGGAGAGGGCGTCGTTGTTGAGGTTGATGACGACGACGTCCGCGCCGTAGTCGGCGAGGTAGAGCAGGCCGTCGCCGGTGCACTTCATCAGCGGCGCGCCCTCGCCCGTCAGCCACTGCGAGGCCATCTGGCGCACGGCGGGCGGGTTGGGCTCGTACTGGACGAAGCCCTCGTAGGCGACCATCGAGCCGGTGCGCGCGAAGAGGTCGTGGCCGCTCTGCATGGCGACCTTGAGCATCGCGCGCCCGTGGTTCTCCATGCGGGCGGCGACCGGGGTCGGGGCGTAGCCCGCGAGCTGCGGGTTCATGGCGTTCATTGCGTTCATGGCGGGCTCCCTCAGACCTCGTAGGGCTGGACGATGACGAAGTTTCCGGGGGCGCCCCGGAACTGGAGGTTCACGGTCTCCCCGCTGTGACCGGGGTAGGCGTTGCGCCGGAGCCGGACCTGGCTGGAAATGACCACCTGCGCGCCTGCGGACCAGGCGACGATCGCGTTGCTGTCGACGAAGGTCGTCGGGGTGACCGGCAGGACGACGGGGGTGCCGTGCGTCTTGACGACGACGGTGCCGGAGCCCTGGAACTGCATGGTGAACAGGGCGCCGCCGGGGATGCCGTGGCCCTCGATCCGGCGCACCTCGTGCTGGAGCGATTCGTCGAAGGCGAGCACGCTCTCGGCGGAGACGCAGATTCCGTCGCCCTGCAGCTCGATGGCGTGCAGGTGCGTGCCGTTCTCGGCGAGGAAGACCTGGCCGCGGCCGCTGCAGCGCATGAGCTGCATCTCCTGGCCGGTGGAGTTGCCGACGATGCGGCCGGCGAAGCCCGCACCCTTGTAGCTGAAGTCCACTTTGCCCTGGTAGAGCACCATGCTGCCCTGACGGGCGAGGACGGGCTGGCCGCCGATGCCCAGGTCGACGCGCATGAGCTGGGCGTTCTGCGGGGTCCAGCGCGCGCCGGTCGGGGCCTCCTTGTAGATCTGGAGGGCCGAGGTGAGACCGGGGGCGGCGGCCGCCTGCGCGGGCATGCCGGGCTGCTGGCCGTACGGAGTTCCGGGCGCGCCGGGCGGCGGGTAGCCGGCCGGGACCTGGCCCGGGACCTGGTGTCCGTACGAGGGCTGCGGCGGCTGGCCGTAGGGACCGGCCGGGGGCGGCGGGGGCGGGTATCCGCCGGGGGCCTGGCCCGGGACCTGGTGCCCGTAGGAGGGGCTCGGCGGCGGCTGCGGCGGGTGCACGGGCTGGCCGTACGGGCCGGGGGCGGCCGGAGCGGGCGGCGCGAGCGGGCCCACCATCGTCGGCGCGGCGTGCAGGGAGGGGGCGGGCTGCTGCGGTGCGGCGTACGGAGCGGGGGCCGGGGGCGCCGGCGGCGGGGTGTGCTGCGCGGGCTGCGGCTGCTGGTACTGCGGCTGCTGCGGGGCGGCGGCCGCGGGCGCGGCGAAGGCCGGGGCCGCGAACGAGGGTGCGGCGGCGGCCTGCTGCGGGACCTGCTGCTGCGGAGCCGCAGGCTCCTCTTCGGCGACCTCACCGCCGAAGTTCTTCAGCAGCGCTTCCAGGCCGCCGTCGAAACCCTGGCCGACGGCGGCGAAGCGCCACACGTCCTTGAGGTAGAAGTCGCCCAGCATCACGGCACGTTCGGTGCTGAACTCGGCTCCGGTGAAGGAGTAGCGGACCACTTCCTCACCGCCCGCGACGACCCGGATGTAGCCGGGGCCGACCTGCGACATCTGGCCCGCGCCGTCGATCGTCGCCGTGAAGGACAGCCGGTGGATGTTCGCCGGAACGCGGTCCAGGGTCACCCGGAAGGATTCGCTGTCGCCGGCCTGCGCGCCGAGCAGCTGAATGGACTCCTCCGGCGACTTGGGCTGGTTGAAGAAGACGAAGTAGCGGTCGTCCGACAGCCGCTCCTGTGCGTCGAGACCGAAACAGCTGATGTCGAAGGTCAGCCCGGGCCCGGCAATCTGCACACCCACGTACAGATCGGTGCCCGCGGTGAGATCACTGATCTTGGCCTTGTGGCCGCGCTGGAATTCCCTGGCCATACGAAACGACCGTCCCCCGTCCCGACGATGAATGCGTGCCCGTCAGGCTAACGGCTTCCGCCGACATCGGCCCGGGTCGGTACCGAGCCGGTACACATCACGGACGCATCACGACGCTGGCGCTCACTCCTCGCGCGCGGCCGGGACCTGGGGCAGCCGCTCGGCGGCCGCCACTCCTTCGAGGTAACCGCGCGCCCGCTCGGTCCGGGGATACGCCTCCAGCAGCTGCCAGAAACCCGGCCCGTGCCCCGGGACGAGCAGGTGGGCCAGCTCGTGCAGGAGCACGTAGTCGAGCACGTACTCCGGCATGCCCTGGAGGCGGTGGGACAGCCGGATGCTGCCCTCGGCGGGGGTGCAGGAGCCCCAGCGGGTGTTCTGGTTGGTGACCCAGCGGACCGAGGTGGGACGTGCGCGGCCGCCGAAGTACTGCTCGGACAAACGCTCGGCGCGCTCGGTGAGTTCCGCGTCCCCGAGGGTCCGCTTGCTCTCCTGCGCGGCGAGCTTGTCGAGCATCACGCCCACCCAGCGCCGCTCCTCGGCCTCGGACATCCGGGCAGGGATGAGCACGACCGTCCGGTCGCCCTCGCGATAGGCGGAGACGGTCCTTCGGCGGCGCGCGCTGCGGCGGACTTCGACGGCGCGGGGCGCTGGATCGGCGGACACGGCACGACCGTACCCGGTGGCCAGGGCGGAAGTCCCGCCCGGCGGGGCTGCGGGCGCGATCGGTTCGCGGTTCCGCCCCGCCCGGCCGCCCCACGGGGCCCATCCGGTCGTCGTCTCATATGCCTGACGGGGTGCGCCTGTGGATAACTTCACACTCCGGGGGCGGGGGGCGGTCATGCTGCGAGGGCGGCGTCGTGGCCGTTCCGTGGGGACTTGGGAAGAGGGGGAGGGCGATGTATCCGAAGGTGAAGCCCGCTTTGGCGCGGGCGTGGCGGGATCTGGAGACCGTGCAGTTCGGGGTGACGCCCGCGCACGCGGTGGTGTTCGGACCGTTGGACACGGCGACGGGGACCCTGCTCGACCGGCTCGACGGGACCCGGGGGATGGAGCTGCTGCGCAAGGAGGCCGCCGCCCTGGGGCTGCCGGACGGCCAGGTGGACGAGCTGGTGCGACGGCTGGCGCATGCGGGGGTGATCGATGACGCCACGGCCGGCGGGGCGCGGGCCCAGTCGTTGCTGCGGCGCCCGGAGGTGCTGGAGCGGCTGGGACCCGACCGGGGCTCGCTCTCCCTGGTGCGCCGGGAGCCCGGGGGCGATCTGCGCGGGCTCGCGGCGCGGCGGGCGGTACGGGTCCAGGTGCGGGGCAGCGGGCGGGTGGGCGCGCTGATCGCGGCGGTGCTGGCGGGGGCGGGGGTGGGCCGGGTCGAGGTGCTGGACGGCGGGCGGGTGGAGCCGGGGGACGTCGCGCCCGGCGGGCTCGGGCCGCAGAGCGTGGGCCGGCTGCGGGCGGAGGCGGCGGGGGCGCTGGTGCGGGCGTCCGCTCCCGGGAAGGCGCCGCGGGACCAGGAGCGGGAGGGGCCCGAGCCGGCGCTGGCGCTGGTGGTGGTCGCGCCGCGGGACGGACTCCAGGCGTGGGCCCCGGATCCGGACACCGCCGCGGACTGGGTGGCGGCGGGGATCCCGCATCTGTACGCCGGGGTGCTGGAGGGGACCGGGCTGGTGGGGCCGCTGGTGCTGCCGGGGAGCACCGGGTGCGCGGGGTGCATGGAGCGGGTGCGGGTGGAGCGGGACCGGGCGTGGGCGCGGATGCTGGTGCAGTGGCGGGGGGCTCACCGGCGCCGCGGCCCCGGGGCCTGTGACCTGGGGCTCGCCATGGCGGTGGCGGGGCTGGCCGCGGCGCACTCACTGGCCTTCCTCGACGGGGAGCTGCCCGCTTCGGCGGGGGCTCGGTGGGAGGCGGCGCTGCCCGGACTGCACTGGGAGCGGACGCGGGTGAGAGCGCATCCCGAGTGCGGGTGCGGGGCGGCGGGCGTGGGAGAGGGGGACTCCTCCGGCGCCCGAGAGGGACAGGACACAATGGCCGGGTAACCGCCGCCGCTCGCGGCACCGCTGTCTGGGAACTGGAGGGGCGCATGTCTGATCTTCCCCGGAAGGCGGTCACTCGTACCGTCAAGCTGGCCGCGCTTCCACTCGGCATAGCGGGCCGGGCCACCTGGGGGCTGGGGAAGCGGATCGGGGGCAAGTCGGCGGAGATCGTGGCGCGCGAGCTGCAGCAGCGCACCGCCGAGCAGCTCTTCCGCACCCTGGGCGAGCTGAAGGGCGGTGCGATGAAGTTCGGGCAGGCCATGTCGGTCTTCGAGGCGGCGCTGCCCGAAGAGGTCGCCGGGCCCTACCGGGCCGCGCTCACCAAGCTCCAAGAGGCCGCCCCGCCGCTGCCCGCCGCGCGGGTGCACCAGGTGCTGGCGGAGCGCCTCGGCCCGGACTGGCGGGAGCTGTTCGAGGAGTTCGAGGACAAGCCGGCGGCGGCCGCGTCGATCGGTCAGGTGCACCGGGCGGTGTGGCACGACGGGCGGCAGGTCGCGGTCAAGGTGCAGTACCCCGGGGCCGGGGAGGCGCTGCTCTCCGACCTCAAGCAGCTCGGCCGGTTCGCCGGACTCCTGGGGCCGCTGATTCCGGGCATGGACATCAAGCCGCTGATCACGGAGTTGCGCGACCGGGTGGCGGAGGAGCTGGACTACGAGCTGGAGGCGGAGGCCCAGCGGATCCACGCGGAGGCCTTCGCGGGCGATCCCGACGTGGTCGTGCCGGACGTCGTGCACCAGGGCGATGAGGTCCTGGTGACGGAGTGGATCGAGGGGACACCGCTGTCGGAGATCATCGCCGACGGCACCCAGGAGGAGCGCGACCGTGCCGGGCAGCTGCTGGCCCGGTTCCTCTTCTCCGGTCCCGCGCGCACGGGCCTGCTGCACGCCGACCCGCACCCGGGCAACTTCCGGCTGATGGAGGGTGCCGACGGCCGGCTCCGGCTGGGGGTCCTGGACTTCGGTACGGTCGACCGGCTGCCGGGCGGGCTGCCCACGCCGGTGGGCAGGTCCCTGCGGATGACCCTGGAAGACGATGCCGAGGGTGTCTACGGGCACCTGCGCGCCGAGGGCTTCGTGAAGGAGTCCATCGAGCTGGATCCGGACGCGGTGCTGGACTATCTGCGCCCGATCATCGAGCCGGCGAAGGCGGACGAGTTCACCTTCACCCGGACGTGGATGCGCAGTCAGGCGGCCCGGATCGCCGATCCGCGCTCCCCCGCGCACCAGTTGGGCCGCCAGATCAACCTTCCGCCGTCCTATCTGCTGATCCACCGGGTGACCCTGAGCACGATCGGGGTGCTGTGCCAGCTGGGGGCGACGGTGCGGTTGCGCGACGAACTGGAGGCCTGGCTCCCGGGATTCTTGCCGGAGTCCTGATCCGGGGCGGCCCGTCCGGGGCCGCGGTCACCACCAGGAGGAGTCGAGCCGGCCTTCGATCGCGCGGATGTTGGCCCGGGCGCAGTCGTGGCAGAAGTACTGCCTGCTGCCGTTCTCCTTGGAGCAGGTCCAGGTGGGTGGGGCACCCGCGGGCGGCCGCGCGCCGCAGCGGGCGCAGATGACGGGCGGGGCCTCGGGTCCCGGGGATGCGGGGCGGGGGGTCGGCTGGTCCACCTCCCGACGATACCGCCGCCCACCCCGGGCGGCGGTCGGGACGCACCGGGGGCCGCTTCCCACGCCCCGGGGGGCCGCTCCGTTCGGAGCGGCCCCCCGGGGGTCGGTCGGTGTCACTCCCGGACGTGCCGGGTGAGGACGTACTGGTCCATGACGGCCGTTCAGTTCATGACGGCCATGGCCAGTGCGCGACGGGCGCGCAGGGACACGCGCTCGGCTCGCCGCTGCATGCGGCGGGCGGCGACCACGCGCAGGGCGCGGCGTTCGCCTTCCACCTCACGCATGCGGTCGGCCATATGGGCACGGGCCAGGGCTTCTGGAATGAGTTGCATCTCGCGGGTCCTGTTCTGACGCGAGGTGTTCGCGCCGGTGGTGATGAAGTCTTCGATGGCGGAGCCGGACGGCTGCTCGCTCGTGTGCTGCGGGGTCATGAGGGCCTGCTTCAGGGGATCGCGCGTCAGGGGGCGGTCAATGGTTCCGGTGGTGTTCATGCAGCGACGACCGGGTTCTTGCGCGGGCGGCCGCGCGGCCGCTTGCGGGCGACGACGACACCCTGGACGAACAGCTCGCCACCCCAGACGCCCCAGGGCTCGCGGCGCTCGACCGCTCCGGCGAGGCAGGCCTCGACCAGCGGGCAGGTGCGGCAGAGCGACTTGGCGTACTCGACGTCGGCCGGGGACTCGGCGAAGAAGACCTCCGGGTCGTAGGTGCGGCAGGCAACGGGTACGCCGAGGTTTTCGATGGCGTCGTCGAGCGCGGTGAGCGCGGTGAGGGGAGTCAAGGTGGAGTCCTCCGGGACTGCGGGCGGGGAGATCGTCTGGGTCTGCGGTACGGACGGGGCGTGCGCTTCGAGTTGCACGGTGGTTTTTTCCTCGTCTTGTTCGTCAAGTCGTTCCGGCCGGTCGGCCGGAATCGGCTGGTACCTGTTGCCAGTCCCGAGGCCCTTCGCGCTGCCGTCCCCGGTCGGGGACAAACAAAAGGGCCGCGGATCCCGGGTGGGGTTCCGCGGCCCTGAAGGCGCCGGCCTGATCATGCGATCAGACTGGATCACTCCAGGGTTCGAGCCCACGGAAGGCCCACATCAGGTGGTGCTGCGTCGTCGTCTTCTTCTGGTGTCCGGCACCGGCCGCCGCCGCAAAGCCGCCATAGGCATGCGCCTTGGCCTGGCCAGCTGCTACTGCCACCGGTGCCTGCATCGGTCGTTCATTGCGCTCACTCACCACGGAGGTGATCAGGGCGACGGGGCTGACAGCGGCGATCGCGGACAGACCGGTACCCCGGACGGAGAGCGCAGAGGGGGCGAGAAGCAGGCAGGAGGAGGCGGAAGCCGAGCGATCGGTCAGTTTGGTGGTGGTCATCAACGTGGTCACGGGTTTCGCCTCCTCTCGGCGTCTCGGGGACCCGGCCCGAGGGCCTGTCCCATGCGTATTCGGATAAGTACAGCACGGATCCGGGGCTTCGGAGAAGCCACCGTTTCCGTTGCTAAGAACCTATGGGGCTTCGCAGGGCATGTGCAAACTATTTTTCCGACGAGTTTCTACGCGTCGTCAGCGGCACCGCTCCCGGGCTCCTCACCTGCGCAGATGGCCAGCACATCGGCTCCGTAGCGGTCGAGCTTGCGACCACCCACACCCGAGATCATCGACAGCTCGCCCGCCTCGGTCGGGACGGCCTCCGCGATCGCCATCAGCGTCTTGTCCGTGAAGACGCAGTAGGCGGGCTGGCCGAGCTCCTTCGCCTGGCCCGCGCGCCAGTCCCGCAGCCGTTCGTAGAGGCCCTCGTCCATGTCGGACGGGCAGTCCTCGCACCGCATCAGTTTCAGCTCGCCCGCCTCGGTCAGGGTCTTGCCGCAGACCCGGCACAGGACGGGCCCGCGGCGGCCCCGCTTGCGGGCCGCGCGCTCGGTGACGGCGCCCGCCGCCCGGCTCCCCGCGGCCGCGGAGCCCGGCCGCAGCCCGTTCAGGAAGCGGCTGGGCTTGCGGGAGGCCCGGCCGCCCGGAGCGCGCGAGAGGGACCAGGAGAGCGTCAGGTGCACCCGGGCCCGGGTGACGCCGACGTACAGCAGCCGGCGCTCCTCCTCCACCTGCTCGTCGGTCTTGGCGTAGGTGATCGGCATCACGCCGTCGGTGAGACCGACCAGGAAGACCGCGTCCCACTCCAGGCCCTTGGCGGCGTGCAGCGAGGCGAGGGTGACGCCCTGGACGGTCGGTGCGTGCTGGGCGGCCATCCGCTCGTCCAGCTCGACCGCGAGGTCGGCCAGGGTGGCCCCGGCCCGGCCGCGGGCGAAGTCCTCGGCGAGCCGGACCAGCGCGGCCAGGGATTCCCACTGGTCACGGACGGCCCCGGAGCCGGCGGGCGGCTCGGTGGTCCAGCCATTGGAGCTGAGCACGGCGCGGACCTGGGAGGCCAGCCCGACGGCGTCGTCGACCAGCGGGTCGTTCCCGCCGGAGCGCGCGGCGCCCTTGAGGGTGAGCATCGCCTTCTTGACCTCGGGGCGCTCGAAGAAGCGCTCAGCACCGCGCAGCTGGTAGGGCACGCCGGCGTCGGCCAGGGCCTGCTCGTACACCTCGGACTGGGCGTTGATGCGGTAGAGCACGGCGATCTCGCCCGCCGGGACGCCGGCGGCGATCAGGTCCCGGATCCGGCCCGCGACGCCCTCGGCCTCGGCGGGCTCGTCCGGGTACTCGGCGTAGACCGGGTCGGGGCCCGTCTCGCGCTGGGAGACCAGCTCCAGCCGGTGCTCGGCGGCCCGGCCGCGGGCCTGGTTCAGCAGGCCGTTGGCGAGGTGCACCACCTGGGGGGTGGAGCGGTAGTCGCGGACCAGCTTCACCAGGGTGGCCTGCGGGTACCGGGTGCGGAAGGAGAGCAGGTGGTCGGGGGTGGCGCCGGTGAAGGAGTAGATCGTCTGGCTGGCGTCGCCGACGACGCACAGGCTGTCGCGGTCGCCGAGCCACAGCTCCAGCAGGCGCTGCTGGAGGGGGCTGACGTCCTGGTACTCGTCGACCACGAAGTGCTGGTACTGGGTGCGGATCTGGTCGGCGATGTCGTGGCGGTCCTGCAGGATGCCGACGGTGAGCAGCAGCACGTCCTCGAAGTCGATCATCGACCGGTCGCGCTTGAGCTGTTCGTACGTGCCGTAGATCTGTGCGATTTCGGCCATGTCCCGGGGGGCCTCACGGCCCGTCTTGAGGGCGGCCGCGGGATAGTCGGCGGGGACGGTCTGGGTGACCTTCGCCCACTCGATCTCACCGGTGACATCGCGCAGCTCATTGCGGTCGAGCCGGATCCGGCAGCGCGCCCCGGCCTCGGCCACCAGCTGGATCTTGCGTTCGACCAGGCGCGGAACCTCGCCGCCGATGGCTTTCGGCCAGAAGTACTGGAGCTGGCGCAGGGCGGCGGAGTGGAAGGTGCGCGCCTGCACGCCGCCCGCGCCGAGGGTGCGCAGCCGCCCGCGCATCTCGCCCGCGGCGCGGTTGGTGAAGGTGACGGCCAGCACGCTCGCCGGCATCAGCTGGCCGGAACGCACCCCGTAGGCGATGCGGTGGGTGATGGCCCGCGTCTTGCCCGTGCCGGCGCCCGCCAGGACGCACACCGGCCCCTTGAGGGTCGTGGCGACCTCGCGCTGCTCCGGGTCCAGGCCCAGGAGCACCGCGTCGGCCGACTCCGGGTCGGCCGGGAAGGATGAGGAGTGCGTTGCTGCTGTCACCCCGCCATGCTGCCAGGTCCGCCGGGTCGGACGGGAAACGTGTCCACAGGCGGTGGGCACCGGTCGTACGAATGCGCCGCGCCACCTGGGGGCACCTGCCGGGAATGGGCGGGCGCCCTCGTACGTTCGAGTACTCGGACGTTCCAAGGCCTCCCGCCCCGACCCCCAGAGGAGAGTTCACGCCATGCAGGACAAGGGTTCCGTGACGATGTACAGCACCACGTGGTGCGGCTACTGCCGCCGGCTGAAGAGCCAGCTGGACCGGGAAGGCATCGCCTACACCGAGATCAACATCGAGCAGGACCCGGCGTCGGCCGCCTTCGTGGAGAAGGCCAACGGCGGCAACCAGACCGTCCCGACCCTCCTCGTCGTGGCACCCACGGGCACCGAGTCCGTGATGACGAACCCAAGCCTGGCCCAGGTCAAGCAGGCCCTCGCGGTCTGACGGCCCGGCGCCCGCCCGCTCCGCGCACCGCCCCCTCCGGCCCCGGCCGGCAGGGGGCGGCGGCATGCCGGGCCCCGACGGGGAAGGCCGCCTGAAAGGCGGGGCCGGGCCGGGCCCGGGGGGTCAGGGGGTCGGCTTGGGGAGGGGGGCGCCGTACCAGAGTTCGACCAGGCGGGCCGCGATGGAGATGCCCGCCGGGGGGAGCACCTCGCCGGTCTCGATGGCGCGGCGCAGGTCCTCGCGGGAGAACCAGCGGGCCTCCTGGATCTCCTCGCCGTCCACGGTGATCTCCGAGGTGAGCGCGCGGGCGGTGAAGCCCAGCATCAGGCTGTACGGGAAGGGCCAGGGCTGGCTGGCGACGTACTCGACCGCGCCGACCTTGACGCCCGCCTCCTCCCACACCTCGCGGATCACCGACTGCTCGATGGCCTCGCCCGGCTCCACGAAACCGGCCAGGGTCGAGAAGCGCCCCTCCGGCCAGTGCACCTGGCGGCCGAGCAGCGCGCGGTCCTGCGCGTCGGTGACCAGCATGATCACGGCCGGGTCGGTGCGCGGGTAGTGCTCCGCGCCGCAGCCCGGGCAGCGCCGGATGTGGCCCGCCGCTGCGACCACCGTGCGCTCGCCGCAGCGGGAGCAGAAGCGGTGCATCCGCTGCCAGTTCTCCAGGGCCACCGCGTGCACCATCAGGCCGGCGTCCCGCGGGGACAGCAGCGTGCCCGCCTCGCGCAGGCCGGCCGGGCGGGCCGACTGGTCCATGCGGCCGGGCAGCGAGTCCTTCTGGAGCGCGAAGTACCGTACGCCGTCCTCGCCGGTGCCCAGGAAGTAGCGGTGGGTCTCGGTGGCCGGGGCCTCGAAGGCCGGGGTCATGACGATCTCCGTGCCTCCGTCCGGGGTGTCGTCGATCAGCACCTGGCCGCCGGAGACCACGAAGACGCGGGTCGAGGGGTGGCTCCAGGCCGCCGCGAGCCAGGCCTCGTCGAGGCGGTGGTGCGCGGCGCGGTCGATGCCGCTGGGCGCGGTCAGCGAGACGGGCCGGTCGGCGGCCGGGCCGTCGGCGACGGCCGCGGCGGGCGCGGTCGCGGCGGGCCCGGTCGCGGTCGGCTCGGTCGCGGCGTGCTCGGTCGAGATGCTCACTGGTACTTCCAACTCCCCCGGAGTGGTGGGACGGACGGGATCAGACGGCGGTGGACGCGGGGTTCCAGGTCTCGGCGAGGTCGGACCACAGGTAGGCGGTCGTTTCGACGCCCTTGAGCAGCAGGTCCAGCTCCACCTTCTCGTTCGGCGCGTGCCAGCCGTCGGAGGGTACGGAGATCCCGAGGAAGAGCACGGGCGCGCCCAGCACGTCCTGGAGGTCCGCCGCCGGGCCCGAGCCCCCCTCGCGGGTGAAACGGATCTTCTCGCCGAACGCGCGCCCCATGGCTCGTACGACCGACCGCAGCGCGGGGTGGTCCAGCGGGGTCAGGCAGGGGCGGGTGGGGGCGCCGAAGACGATGGAGTGGCGGATCCCGGCGGGGATCCGGGCCGCGACCCAGTCCGTGACGGACTTCTCGACCTCGTACGGATCCTGCCCGGACACCAGCCGGAACGACAGCTTCAGCTGGGCGGAGGCGGGGACGATGGTCTTCCCGCCGGGCCCCTGGTAGCCGCCGCCGATGCCGTTGACCTCGGCCGTGGGGCGGGCCCAGACCCGCTCCAGGGTGGAGTACCCCGCCTCCCCCGCGGCCGCGTGGGACTTGGCCGTGCGCAGCCATTCGTCCTCGTCGAAGGGCAGTTCGGCGATCAGCGCGCGCTCGGCGTCCGTCAGGACGGCGACGTTGTCGTAGAACCCGGGGATGGTGACCCGCTCGTCGGCGTCGTGCAGCGCCGCCACCAGGCGGGCGGCCACGGTCGCCGGGTTGGGCACGGCGCCGCCGAAGGCCCCGGAGTGGATGTCCTGGTCCGGCCCGCTCAGCTCGATCTCGCAGTCGGCGATGCCGCGCATGCCGGTGCAGACGGTCGGCGTGGTCTCGGACCACATGCCGGTGTCGGAGACGATCACGACGTCCGCCGCGAGGCGGGCGGCCTCGGCCTCGACGAGGGCGCGGAAGTGCGTGGACCCGGACTCCTCCTCGCCCTCGATCAGCAGCTTGAGGTGGACGGCGGGCGCGGCGGCACCGGTCGCGGCCAGGTGCGCCCGCACGCCGAGGGTGTGGAAGAACACCTGGCCCTTGTCGTCGGCGGCGCCCCGCGCGTACATCCGGTTGTCCTTGACCACCGGCTCGAACGGCTCGGTGTGCCAGCCGTCGGCGAGCGCGGCGGGCTGTACGTCGTGGTGGCCGTAGACCAGGACGACCGGCGCGGCCGGGTCCTCGCTGGGCCACTCGGCGAAGACGGCGGGGGCGCCGGGGGTGGGCCAGACCTCGGCGACCGGGAAGCCGGTCTCCTTCAGCGCCGAGGCGAGCCAGTGCGCGCTGCGCTCCACGTCGTCCGCGTGCTCGGGCTGGGCCGAGACGGAGGGAATGCGCAGCCAGTCGGCGAGGTCGTCGAGGAAGGCGGCGCGGTGCGTGTCGATGTAGGCGCGGACGGCGCTGTCCGGGGTCTGGCTCATACCCACGAGCCTAACCTTCCCCCTGTGGGTCACCGTCCGCGACCGTTTCGCCTTGGAGGATCCGCTCAAGCCGGGCTCTGGACGGCAGGTTCGCGGGGCGGATCACGCGGCCGCTGCGGACGTGCAGGAAGGCGACGGTGATCCGGTCGAGCGGGGTGCCGGTGGCTTCCGCCCAGGCCAGGCGGTAGACGGCGAGCTGGAGCGGGTCCGCTTCGGCGGAGCGGCCGGTCTTCCAGTCGACGATCTCGAAGGAGCCGTCGTCATTGCGGTAGACGGCGTCGATCCGGCCGCGGATCACCCGGCCCGCCAGGGTGAACTGGACGGGCACCTCCATGCGGTACGGGGTGCGCTCGGCGTACGGACTGCGCTCGAAGGCCTCCTTCAACGCGTCCAGATCCCGCTCGTCGGCCACCTCCTGGTCGGAGCCGGGCAGCTCGGTGACGGGGTCCAGTACGTCGAGCAGCGGGAGCGGCAGGTTGTCGAACCGGGACTCCACCCAGGCGTGGAAGCGGGTGCCCTGGCGGGCGGCGGGCTGGGGGGGCTTGGGCATGGGGCGGGCGAGGTCGCGGACGAAGCCGTCCTCGTCGGCGGCCAGGCGGAGCAGTTGGCTCGCCGAGAGGGTGGGGGGCAGGACGACGTCGCGGACGGCGGCCCGCGAACGGCGCAGTTCGCCCTCCAGGGCGTCCAGGTCCCGGTCCCAGGAGGCCAGCGTGCGGGACTCCTCCGGAGTGGGGGCGGGGGTGGGGGTGGGTGCGGTTCCGGGTGCGGGGGGTGGGCCCTGCGGGGCTTCGGGGCTCCGCCCCGGACCCCGCGCCTCAAACGCCGGCGAGGCGGGATGTGGCTCGGCGGTCGGCGGGGCTGGATATGCCTCATCCTCGGGGTCGTCCGGCCAGGGGGCTTCTTCTTCGTCCGGCCAGGGGTAGTCGTCGTCCTCGGGCTCCGGGGGTGGAGGGGATGCCAGGTGGGCGGTGACGAGGGCGGCGGCGCGGCGGCGCAGGGCGAGGGAGGCCGGGTCCAGGGGGAGCGGCCAGGAGTGGTCCGGGGTGTCGCCGGTCGCCAGCGCGGGGTTCACGGCGTCCGGCTCGGGCTCCTCGGCCCATGCCTCGATCTCGCCGAACCCGGCCGCGCAGTGCTCGTACAGCGCCGTCAGGAAGGAGGAGGGGCCGCGGCGCTTCTTCTGGGTCGGGCCCCACCAGTGGCCGGAGGCCAGCAGCAGGGAGCGGGGGCGGGTGAAGGTGACGTACCCCAGGCGCAGCTCTTCGGTCGCCTGGTGGGTGCGCAGCTGTGCCTTGAAGTTCTTCAGCCCGGCGGCGGTCCACTCCGGGTCGGCCGGCAGCGTCTCGGCGTCCCCGCGCAGGGCGTGCGGGAGGACCTTGGCGTACGAGGTCCAGGACTCGCGGGCCCGTTCGCTCGGGAAGGCTCCCGCGTACAGCCCGGGCACCGCGACGACGTCCCACTCCAGGCCCTTGGACTTGTGGGCGGTCAGCACCTTCACGGTGTTCTCCCCGCCGGGCAGGGCGTGGTCGAGGCCCTTCTCGTACTGGGCGGCGGTGCGCAGGAAGGCGAGGAACGCGAGGAGCGTGGCCTCGCCGTCCAGGGCGGCGAAACCGGCCGCCACGTCCAGGAAGCCGGACAGGGTCTCCCGGCGGCGGGCCGCCAGCGCGTGCGGGGACGCGGACAGTTCGACGTCGAGGCCGGTGGCGGCCAGCACCCGGTGCAGGACGTCCATCAGCGGGTCGGACAGGGACCGGCGCAGGTCGCGCAGCTCCTGCGCGAGGTGGGCGAAGCGGACCCGGGCCTCGGCGGAGAAGGGCAGGCCGTCCTGCTGCGGGGAGTCGCCGAGGAAGGTCTCCAGCGCGTCCGCCAGCGAGACGATCTCCGCCGGGTCGACCCCCTCGACGGCCGCGGCGAGCCGGCGGTCGGGGTCGTCGCCCGCGGCCGGGGCGCGGGCCACCAGCAGCCGGGCCCGCCGGCCGAGCAGGGCCAGGTCACGGGCACCGATCCGCCAGCGGGGGCCGATCAGCAACCGGACGAGGGCGGCGTTGGCCCCCGGGTCCTGGAGGACCTCGCAGACGGAGACCAGGTCGGCGACCTCGGGCAGGTGCAGCAGCCCGGACAGGCCCACGACCTCGACGGGGACGTCCCGGGCCACGAGCGCGCCCTGGATCGCGGCGAAGTCACCGGCGGAGCGGCACAGGACGGCGATCTCCCCCGGTTCCTTGCCGGTGCGCACCAGGTGGGCGATCGAGTCGGCGAGCCACTCCAGTTCCTGGGCGTGGGTCTCCAGCAGCGCGCAGCGGACGAAGCCGTCGCGCTCGGCCCCCGGCGCCGGGCGCAGTGCCTCGACGCCCGCGTGCAGGGCGCGCAGGGGCGCGGCCAGACCGTTGGCCAGGTCGAGGAGGCGGCCGCCGCTGCGCCGGTTCTCGCTCAGGGAGAGGCGGTCGGCGGGGGCGCCGTCGGCGTGCGGGAAGTGCTCGGGGAAGTCGTCGAGGTTGGCGACGGACGCGCCGCGCCAGCCGTAGATCGCCTGGCAGGGGTCGCCGACGGCGGTCACGGCGTGCCCGGTGCCCCCGCCGAAGAGGCCGGACAGCAGCAGCCGCTGGGCGACCGAGGTGTCCTGGTACTCGTCGAGCAGGACGACGCGGAACTCCTCGCGCAGCAGGGCGCCGACCTCGGGCCGGGTCGTGGCCAGCTCCGCGGAGCGGGCTATCTGGTCGCTGAAGTCGAGGAGGTCGCGGGAGGCCTTGGCGGCGCGGTAGCGGCCGACCAGTTCCAGCAGTTCGAGGCGGCCGCGGGCGGCTTCGGGGACCTTGCGGAGGTCTTCGTTGCCGAGCTTCACCTCGGCGAGGGCGTCCAGGAGGGCGGTGTCGTACGCGCGCAGCTGCGCCGGGGTGACCAGGTGCTCGGACAGTTCGCTGTCCAGTGCGAGCAGGTCGCTGACCAGGTCGGGAAGCGATTTCGTCAGCGAGGGGTAGGGGCCGGGGGCCTCGCGCAGGACGCGGGCGGCGAGCTGGAAGCGGGTGGCGTCGGCCAGCAGCCGCGAGCTGGGCTCCAGGCCGATGCGCAGCCCGTGGTCCTTGAGGAGCTGCCCCGCGAAGGAGTGGTAGGTGGAGATCCGGGGTTCGCCCCCGGCGGTGTCGTCGGCCGGGGAGGGGTCGGGGTCGCTGATGCCGGCCCGCGCGAGGGCCGTCCGTACCCGCTCGGCCAGCTCGCCCGCGGCCTTGTTGGTGAAGGTCAGGCCGAGGACCTGCTCGGGCGCGACCGTGCCCGTGCCGACCAGCCAGACCACGCGCGCGGCCATCACCGTCGTCTTGCCGGAACCGGCGCCCGCGACGATCACCTGGGGGGCGGGCGGCGCGGTGACGCAGGCCAGCTGTTCGGGTGTGAAGGGGATGCCGAGGAGCTGCTTGAGCTGCTCGGGGTCGGTGAGGACGGGCTGGCGGGCGGACACGTGAAAAGGCTAGCGGCCCGCACCGACAGCCCCGACCGACCGGCGGCCGGGGCCCGGCGGCGGGAGCCCGGCGGCCGGCCTCCCGGCGGCAGTGGCCCCGGCGGCCGGCGTCACTCGACGGTCTGGCGGCCCTCGGGCCGGGCGCTGCACGCGGAGCGGAAGGAGCAGCGGCCGCAGTGGTCGCCGGCGGCCGGGGCGAACCGTTCGTCCAGCACCCGGCCCGCGGCGGTGGCCAGCAGGTCGCCGACCCAGTCCCCCGAGGGGCCGGCGCCGAGCGGCTGCTGGGCCTGCACCTTGGGCACCTCGTCGCCGCCGTCCTTCTTGGCCGCGCCCTGGCGGAGCTGGACGAGTTCGGCGCCGCCGGGCTCGGGGCGGCGGCCGTCGAAGACCTCGTCGAGGGCGCCCTCGCGCACGGCGAGCTGGTAGACGGCGAGCTGCGGGTGGCGGGCGACCTCGTCGCGGGTGGGGGTGGCCTTGCCGGTCTTGAAGTCGACGACGTACGCCCGGCCCTGCGGGTCGGTCTCGACGCGGTCCATGGAGCCGCGCACGCGGACCTCGTACGCGCCCGCCCCGAGGGTGACGTCGAAGTCGTGCTCGGTGGCCACGGAGGTGCGGCCGCCGCGGTCCGAGTTGTGCCAGCGGATGAAGCGCTCCAGGGCGGCCCGGGCGTTCTCCTTCTCCTGGCGGGACTTCCAGGGCGCGTCGAAGGCGAGCGCGTCCCACACCGAGTCGAGCCGTTCCATGAGGACGGCGAGGTCGGCGGGCGTACGTCCGGACGCGACCTCGTCGGCGAGGACGTGGACGACGTTGCCGAAGCCCTGGGCGGCGGTGGACGGGGCGTCCGCCTTGACCTCGCGCCCCAGGAACCACTGGAGGGAGCAGGTGTTGGCCAGCTGGTCCAGGGCGCTGCCGGACAGGGCGACGGGCCGGTCCCGGTCGCGCAGCGGGGCCGCGGCCCGGGTCGGTTCGTACAGGCCCCACCAGCGCTGCGGGTGCGCGGCCGGTACGAGCGGGCGGTCCTCGTCGTCGGTGAGCGCGGCGAGCCGGGCGAGGCGCCGGGCGGCGGCGTCGCGCAGCGCCTCGGAGGCGTCCGGGTCGACGGTGGTGGCGCGCAGCTCGGCGACCAGCGCGGGGACGGCGAGGGGGCGGCGGGGGCGGCCGGTGACGTCCTTGACCGGTACGCCGAGTTCGGTGAGGAAGCGGGAGGGCTGGTCGCCGTCCTCGGCGGGGGCCTTGACGGCGGTGACGACGAGGCGGTCGCGGGCGCGGGTGGCGGCGACGTAGAAGAGGCGGCGCTCCTCGGCGAGGAGGGCGCCGGGGGTCAGCGGTTCGGCGAGGCCGTCGCGGCCGATCCGGTCCGCCTCCAGGAGCGAGCCGCGGCGGCGCAGGTCGGGCCACAGGCCCTCCTGGACCCCGGCGACGACGACGAGGCCCCACTCCAGGCCCTTGGAGCGGTGCACGGTCATGAGCCGGACCGCCTCCGGGCGGGCGGCGCGGTGGCTGAGCGTGTCGGCCGCGATGTCCTCGGCCTCCAGCTGTTCGAGGAAGTTGAGCGCGCCGCGGCCGCCGGTACGTTCCTCCGCGCGGGCGGCGGTGTCGAAGAGGGCGCACACCGCGTCCAGGTCGCGGTCGGCGTTGCGGCCGGCGGCGCCGCCGCGGCGGGCGCCGCGCTCCAGCCGCTGCGGCCAGGGGGTGCCGTCCCAGAGGACCCACAGGGCCTCCTCGGCGGTGCCGCCGCCCTGGAGCAGCTCGCGGGCCTTGCGCAGGAGCGTGCCGAGGCGCTGGGCGCCGCGGGCGTACGCCGGGTCGTGGGCGACGAGCCGCTCGGGCTCGGCGAGGGCGCGGGCCAGCAGGACGTCGGAGGGTGCGGGCACCGCGATGCCCGCGGCCCGCTCCTCGTCGCGCAGGGCCCGGCCGAGGCGGCGCAGGTCGGTGGCGTCCATGCCGCCGAGGGGGGAGGTGAGCAGGGTCATGGCCGCCTCCACCCCGATCCACCCGGCGTCGGGGCCGGCGTCCGTGTCACCACCGCTCCCCTCGCCCGGCTCGGGCGCAGCCATCCCGGGCTCGGACGCGGCCATCTCCGGCTCAGGCGCAGCCACCCCGGGCTCGGGCGCGGCCATCTCCGGTTCGGGCGCAGCCATCTCCAGCCTCGCCGGCGGGGGTGTGGGGGGCGCC